>NZ_JAGJEF010000046.1:0-39593 GCF_018100875.1 Pseudoalteromonas sp. MMG012 | reverse complement strand
GCGTGTATCTCTCAACGGGGCGAAATATTAATGACACACGTGCAAGGTGTCAACTAATAAAATGCGAGAAAATCAAAAAACTGTGTTGTTCGGTGGATTTATACTCGATTTGATGGTTTTTATGGCGAATTTGCGCCAGAGACTTTTAGTTTTTTATAAATTGAACACAAAGCAAGTCGCGACAAGGGGATACGAAAGTGACAAATTTTAAGCGTTAAGTCTTTTTTTTAAACAAAAGCTCTGTTTTTACAAAATTAAATAAGATCTTATACTTACTATAGCGATCTATTTCTTAAGATCTCACATTTTGATAGACAAAATTTTGCACACTATAGGAATATGTCAGGTGATTTGTGCTGATTGATGAATCATTTTCAGTAGTTCTATCTAGCTATTTTTTTTCTACCAACAAAACAGATGGTTATAATTTTTTTGTGTAGAGTGAAATGAAAGTAAGGTGTGCCCACATAGCATAAAAAAATTGTTTGGCAGGTCGAGATCAACAAACGTATGTATAAAGATCAAGCAAGGCGAAGTACAGGTGAATATTTGATCGTGCCGTAGGGCCTTATTTTATTGGTGTTTATAGAGTTACCCACAGAATCTGTGGATAACATTGTTTATTAATATTTAAGAAGTGTGTCAAAGCCATGAATATAGGGCCTTGTAGACATTTCAATAAGTTTTTATAAATTATTTTTGTTGTTATTTATCAATGCTTTAAATATATACCAAGGAAAAGAAAGATTATTTGCCATGAATGAACCTTTTGTGACCATACGAAGATTTTTCTGTGCAAAAAAAATACCGTTATTTGTCGAAATTGTAAGCAAATTGTCATCTAAAGGCTTTAGCGCTACTTTTAGAGCTTATTCCATGCAAAATAGCACTGAAAAGCTGATCCTTGCGTTTTTTTAGGCAATAAAGTAATTATTCGGCTTATTGTCTGGGTTTAGAAGAGGGGATGATCTAGAATACTTGGCTTAATAAGAGAGGCTTAAAACGTATGGCATCTGTGCAGCAGTCAGACAAAGTAAATGACATTCTTGAAGGGTCAATCCCACGAACTTTAAAGAGAATGACCATCCCCATGATATTCGGCATGATCACGCTGATGATGTTCAACCTAGTTGATACTTTTTTTATAAGTATGTTGGGGACCGAGCAATTAGCTGCAGTGAGTTTTACATTCCCCGTTACTTTTACTGTTATTAGCTTAGCAATCGGGCTCGGCATCGGCACGTCAGCCGTTATTGCAAAAGCCCTGGGGAGCGGCAATATAGAAGAAGCGAGGTTTGATGCAACGGTTGCACTGCTTATGTCAGCTGTATTTGTTTTTTTATTATCATTGATTGGTTTTTTGTTAATTGAACCAATATTTTCTCGCTTAGGTGCAAACCAAGATGTCATGCCTTACATTTATGACTACATTTCGATTTGGTTTTTAGGCAGCGTATTTTTAATAACGCCCATGATTGGTAACTCGGTGCTTAGGGCCAGTGGTGATACAAAAACACCGAGCTACATTATGGGGCTCGCAGGACTAATAAACGCAATATTAGACCCTCTTTTAATTTTTGGGGTAGGGCCTTTTCCTGAACTCGGTATTAAAGGCGCTGCGATTGCGAGTGTTATAGCATGGTCTGTCGCGGTAGGTATTATTTTATATCTATTGGCTGTCAAAAAGCGTCTCCTCAGTGTGAATCCAGGTCAACAGGGAGTGCTAAGTGCCAGTAAGAAAATTCTTAAAATAGGTTTCCCCGCAGCTGGTGCAAATATGTTGACGCCCATAGCCATGGCAGTAATGATTGCTATCGTTGCGTCGTATGGTCCCCAAGCGGTTGCTGCGTTTGGCGTTGGTAGTCGTATAGAGTCTATAGCGAGCTTAGTTGTGTTAGCGTTGTCGATGACACTTCCGCCTTTTGTTAGCCAAAATTATGGCGCACAAAACTTCGATAGAGTTAAACAAGCATATAAAAGCAGTTTAAAATTTGTGATGTATTTTCAGTTTGCAATTTATGCCGTGCTATTGGCGAGCTCTAGCTTAATTAGTCGCACTTTTGGTAATGACCCTGAAGTTATCCGTGTAATTGAGCTGTTTATTTATATTTTGCCTCTGAGCTATGGATTTCAAGGGGTTATTATATTGACGAACTCGTCTTTGAACGCGTTGCATAAACCGATGAATGCACTGGTGTTGAGTGTTGTTCGTTTGTTTGTTTTTTATGTACCATTGGCATTTGTTGGTTCGCACTTCTGGGGGCTACAAGGGTTATTTATTGGCGCTGCGTTTGGTAACTTATTGACTGCTATCGTGTCTTATCAGTGGTTCTGTCGCAGTCTGGAGCGTATGCATCGATCATCTATAGAGAGGTCAACATCATGAGTGATGACGTGTTTGAATTGGTATCTGAGTTCACCCCAAATGGCGACCAACCAAGTGCAATAGCCCAATTATGTGAGGGGTTGGAATCTGGACTGGCGCACCAAACTTTGTTAGGAGCAACAGGGACGGGTAAAACTTTTACGATGGCCAACATTATTAGCAATTTGAATCGGCCAACTATTATCATGGCGCATAATAAAACTCTAGCGGCTCAGTTGTACGGCGAGATGAAAGAGTTCTTCCCCAAAAATTCCGTGGAATACTTTGTCTCGTATTACGACTATTATCAGCCGGAAGCGTATGTTGTCGCCAGCGATACTTTTATTGAAAAAGATGCCTCGATAAATGAACATATTGAACAAATGCGTTTATCAGCGACTAAAGCATTGCTAGAGCGCAGAGATACAATCATTGTTGCTTCCGTGTCTGCGATATATGGCTTGGGAGATCCTGACTCATATATGAAAATGATGCTGTTGCTAAAAGTAGGTGAAAGTATCAACCAGCGCGATATGTTAAGGCGCTTGGCTGAATTACAATATACACGTAATGATATCGATTTTAGTCGAGGCACGTACCGAGTTCGTGGGGAGGTGATTGATATTTTCCCCGCTGAGTCAGATACATATGCGGTGCGGGTGGAGATGTTTGACGATGAAATTGAACGTTTAAGTATTTTCGATCCCCTTACTGGCGCTGTTGAGAAGCACCTCGTTAGAGCCACTATTTACCCAAAAACTCACTATGTTACACCAAGAGAGAAAATCCTTGGGGCGATAGACAACATCAAAGATGAATTGAAAATACGGCGAGAGCAATTAATATCTAACCATAAGTTAGTGGAAGAGCAACGTGTGGCTCAACGTACGCAATATGATATTGAAATGATGACCGAGCTTGGGTATTGCTCTGGCATTGAAAACTATAGCCGTTATCTTTCAGGCAGAAACCCAGGTGAGGCACCTCCTACTTTACTTGATTACTTGCCAGACAATGCGTTAATGATCATTGATGAGTCTCACGTGACAGTATCTCAAATTGGTGCTATGTATAAGGGGGATAGAAGCCGCAAAGAAAATCTGGTTGAGTATGGGTTTAGATTGCCTTCGGCAATGGACAATAGGCCATTAAAGTTTGATGAATTTGAATCAATTGCACCACAAACGATTTATGTGTCGGCGACCCCAGGTGACTTTGAATTAGAACGCTCTAATGGCGATGTCGCAGAGCAAGTTATCAGACCTACGGGGCTATTAGATCCGCTGCTTGAAGTACGTCCTGTTGGTACACAGGTAGATGACTTATTGTCGGAAATTTATATACGAGTTGCAAAGCAAGAGCGTGTATTGGTGACCACATTAACCAAACGTATGTCTGAAGATTTAACCGATTACTTAAGCGACCACGATGTAAAAGTGCGTTATTTACATTCAGATATAGACACGGTTGAACGAATGGAGATCATCCGAGACTTGCGTAAAGGGGTGTTTGATGTGTTGGTTGGCATCAATCTGCTAAGAGAAGGCCTAGATATGCCAGAGGTTTCTCTTGTAGCGATACTTGATGCTGATAAAGAAGGTTTCTTACGCTCGGCACGGGCCTTAATTCAAACAATAGGCCGTGCAGCTCGCCATCTAAATGGAAAAGCAATTCTCTATGGAGATAAAGTCACCAAGTCAATGCGAAAAGCCATTGATGAAACTGAGCGTCGCCGTGAAATACAGCAAGCCTATAACGAAAAGCATGGCATTGAGCCTCAGGGGCTAGTGAAAAAGATCATTGATGTGATGGATGTGGGAGAGGAGATAACGGATCAGTCATCTGTAAACTCGGCAACGCACGATGAAAATCGTTCAGGTGGCACTTTGGATGCGAAGCAGCTTGCACATAATATTAGTAAACTGGAAACACAAATGATGCATCATGCACGTGAGCTTGAGTTTGAAAAAGCGGCCCGAGTTCGAGATAAAATTCATGAGTTGCAACAGCAATTAATGCGCGTTTAGCCATTGAGGTAGTACGTGTTATGACTATTAATTGGGTATATTCATACTTACTCCATGATTACAGTCTAACCTTTACTTGGACTTTGTAATTTGCAAAGATTAATAATCTACATGCAGTATATTACCTTCATATGAGACTTAGCTTTTTATTTCAGTACATGATAATCGGTGCGTTACTTTGCATGAGTAGCGCCGCTTTATGTGTGCAAGAATTAAAAAGCATGCAAAATTTACTGGCACATAACCCCACCGCTGCTTTAAAAGAAGTTTCAACTAAGCTCCACTCACTGAATAACTCGTCTTTACCAATCAATCAAGAGGTTTGGTTTTCATATAAAAATATAGAGATTTCAGCACAAATTAAGTTGGGTTTATTAGATGAAGCAAAAGCGAATGGGCTCGTTCTTTACGCAAAATATGATGCCGAAAACTATCCTTTACTTCGTGCTAAAACGGCGTTTTTATTAGCGGTTGTGAATCAATCTACGAGTAACTCGCAACAAAGCCTAGCGTATTTAACGGAAGCGATGGCACTTATTGAGAATAAAGATGAGCCAGAATTAAAAGCCGATTTATTTGCTAATTTGGGTAGGATATATCGTTATCAAGCGGACTACCAACAAGCATTAAGTTATACGTCACGTGCTTTAGATATGGCAAATGAATTACGCAATAAATTAAAGCAAGCCAGTTTCCATAATCAAATAGGGGTGATTTATGATTACATTGGAAATCTAGCATTATCTCTTGAACATCATGAACAATCATTAAGGCTGCAACAGCAGTTGGGTAACCAACAGGGTATTTCAGACTCATTATATAATATTGGAGAAATTTACAGAGATTTAAATAAATTGCCGTTGGCATTGTCTCATTTTAGCCAAGCTTTAGTGGTTGATCAATCTTTAGGTAACCCCATTCATATCGCCAATAGTTATAGCAAACTTGCTCAAGTCAATATGGCGCTTAATAAATTGGATGTGGCAAAGTCACACGTCGAACAGGGCTTAGCATTGGTGCGTAAACTGAATGTACCAAGTGATATAAGTTGGCAGCTGAGTATATTAGCCAGTATTTACATGGCAATGGGGGAATTGCCTCAAGCGAAAGCGTCAGCTAATGAAGCACTTGAACTGGCTCTCTCTGTGCAGGCAAAAAGGACAGAGCGCTCGGTACGAATGATACTTATTGAAATCGCGATTGCACAAAAGCAAAGCAGTAATGCACTCACTCAAATAGCAGAAATGCTGACACTACCCGATATCAGTCGTATTTATCAGAGTCAGCTGTATAAGTTACAAGCTGAGTTGTATGAAAAACAAAATGAACTGGTGCGTGCGATTAAAAGCCACAAAGATTACCAAGAGGTTCAGCTGCAGCTTTTTGAACATCTAGATAAACAGCAAACTGAGCGGATGAAAAAAAGTGTTGAGGTCATTCGCCAAGATCAGGAATTGTCAATTTTACAAAAAGAGCAAGCACTACAAAAAGCAAGTCTGGCAAATTTAGAGTTACAGCGCGGGATTGTTATTTTACTGCTTTTGTTATTGTTTGGCGTACTCTGCCTTATTTTTACGCGACAAAAACAAAAACAGCGTTTGTTTGATGTTAAAGCTAAATTATTAGCTGATAATTTAGAGCAAAAAAACCGACTATTAGCCGATGTGTCTCATGAGCTAAGAACACCTTTAACGGCATTAAAACTCTCTATTGAAGTATTGCAGTTTAACTTAGAACCGAACATTGAGCGTGCGTATATCAAAGTGCATAGTAAAATTTCGCAATTGGATAACTTGATAGCGGATATATACCGTTCTGCACAGTATGACAATAATACGCTACGCCTAGATAAAGATGTATTTTCAATCAATGAGCTTATTGAAGATGTTCATCAAGACTTTATCCCTCGTTATAATGAAAAACCTCAAGGGCTGGCTGTGAACAGCCAAGATAATGTCACAATTGGGGTCGACGCAGAACGTATTAAACAGGTCATTATTAATTTGTTAAATAATAGTTTGGCGTATACGAATAAAGGTGGCGAAACTCGTTTGACAATGTATGAAAATCATAGTGGGATCAGAATAACGGTTGAGGATTCAGCGCCTGGTTTAAGCGATGAAGACTTGGTCCGAGTATTTGAACGGCTGTACCGCTGTGAAGAGTCAAGGAGTCGAGATTTGGGGGGATCAGGTCTTGGGTTATCAATTTGCCAGCAAATAGTCCTTGCCCATGACGGTCGTATTTATGCTGAGCATAGTGAACTTGGTGGTGTTAAATTTGTTGTATTGTTACCCAAATAAGCTATTTTATTATTTGGTATTGAAGTGATTAAGAAACGCCAGTAGGCGTTTCTTAAGTATATCGTTAAATTAGAATCGATAACTGATGCCGGCACCTAAAGTGTTTACATCTAAATCACCCATGTCAATGTATTGCCAAGCGACATTTACGGCGACGCCATTGTCCCAGTCATATTGCCAACCGGCCTCAGCAAATAGCCCTACGCCATCTTCATCAACGAGTTTATTATTACCTCTGGCGATTTCATAGTTATAAAACTGAGCGCCTAATTTTCCGTAAATATAATTGTTCTCGGTTAGTTGATATTGACCTTTACCAGCTGCAACAAAGTTCGAGTAATCTACTTTGTTGGCATTGAGATCAAACAACAATTCATCATTACGGTCGCAGACAAATTTACTATTGGTAAGCTCTTTACACGTCCAATCATCGGCTTCAGAGCCTGTACTGATACCAGCCTCTAGCGCCCACGTTGAGTCTAGTTGGTAATTATAATAAGCATATACTTGTCCTACTCCATCACCGTCTTGGCTAGAGCTTTTATAGGATGCACCACCGCCAGAAACTTGTATCCCAACACGATGTTGTTCATCATTTTGAGCTGCTTGAGTGTTAAAAGCCAAAGCGGTTAATAGTGAGATTAAAGAGAGTGTTTTCATCGTTTCCGTTCCTGAATGTTTAACTTGGTACTTATGTTATAAAGTTCTACTGTGAGAGTCTGTTGGAAGCGTGTTAGTTGATGTAGGGAGAGTGTGAAAATCTGTAAAAGAGTGATTAAATAACATGCTTTTAAGTGTGTCAGCCCCCCTAGCTGTGAGCCTGAGTACAGCAAAGGAAAGGGTTAACGCACTTTTTACTTAACCTCAGGTTTGGATAAGGGTTTTGGAATAGAAAATGTTTTGAAAACACACTTACGTTCAATCCAATGATGATATTTCGTTCAATATCAAGGCGCTTTTATGCAGTAATAGCGGGCTATTACAAATGAAAGCAACGCCGAGAGTGAGAAAAATAGCTTTATTGGGCAAATTCGCTTATCCAGAGCTGAGGTTACTTAGTATCAGTGATAACAGTATCTATAAAGTGTATTACACCGTTGGAGGTATAAACATTTTGGTTTGTGATGCTAGTGACTGTTTCGATGAGTGTTCCAGTTAAGTTCATCGCGGCGGCGGCATCAGCTTCTCCTGACACGACATGATAGACCAGAAGGCTGCTGAGCTTGTCTGTATCTGCCAGTAAGGCAGTAATAGTATCTAGCCCTAGGACTGTAAATGCTGTATCAGTGAGGGCAAATACGGTGAATTTTTCTCAGGGTTTACGAAGGTCCTGTTAAGACTCGTGGTTTAAAGAGTTGCAATCAGTATATTATAGCTATCTGCATTTTTTTCGACATCAACAATAGTTGATGTCTTGATTGACTCACAGGGGTAGCTACATTGCGATCATTATCGCTGTTACAGCTCATTACAATCGATATAGTAAACGGCATAGATAAAGTGTGCATTAGTTCTGTAAATGTTCCATTTCTTCAAGTTAATAACTAAACGAACAATATTTTGACTGATTTATAAACGTACTAAAATAGCTCAGCCTCTTGATGGGCGAGATTTCCTCGTAATTTCTCTACCATTATATTGCGATCATGATTGGCATTAGCAACGGTTTTACTGACCTTATCGCTTTGTGCTAACTGTTTATAGTTTTCAGAGATTTGCTGAAGTTGAAGCAAAGTGTGTTGTAATGATTCAGTGATGTTCGATTGTTGTTCTGCAGCGTGTGCGACTTGGTTATTAAGATGTGTCATTTGCTCCATTTCTTGAATAATTTCTCTCAATGATTGTTGCGCGAGAGAGGTTTGCTCTGCATTTTTGGTGGTGATCGAAATTTCTTCTTGCATGGCACTGACTGCATTTTGTGCTGCGCTTTGCAGGTTGTTGATCACAGACGTAATACTTAATGTTGATTGTTGTGTTTTTGATGCCAAGCTTCTGACTTCATCAGCAACCACGGCAAAACCTCTACCTGCTTCCCCAGCTCTCGCTGCTTCAATAGCAGCGTTGAGGGCCAGTAAGTTAGTTTGTTCAGCAATACTACTGATCACGTCTAATACCGAACTAACACTGCCAGCTTGCTGTTCTAAGTCTTAGATCACAGCAGAGGTTTTTTCTACTTCTGAGACCAGTATTTTCATACTATTTGCAGAATTATCTACAATGTCAGCACATTGAGTTGCTTGATTAGTAACCGTGTTGGTGGAACCAAGCGCCATTTGGCTATGTTGCTGTAATTGTCCTGCAATTTTGGCTAAACCGGCAATGGTATTTTCCATATCAGTACTGCAGCGTGCTTGGTCATGTGACCCTTTCGAAATTTGTTCGCTTACATTATCAATTTCGCTAAAAGCTTCTTCAACTTCACCTTTTACTACGGTGATGTTAGAGACCGCTTCAACAATATGTGTTTTTATATCGACGATGGCATTAGATAAATCTCCCAGTTCATCTTTGTACGGATACGCCATGGCTAAATCATATTTTCCTTCAGAGATTAAAATGGTGTTGGAGATCAAGCCACGCAGAGGTCGAATAATTGTTTTTTTAATTAGTTGCAACATTACTATGATGACGACGATAGAAATAATTAAGGCAATAATGGGGTACACGGTCATGACAAAGTTTGCTGTTTATTGATTGATACAAGGTGTGCATCAGAGGCGCTTTGTACATTGAGGCGTGTTGTTTGTAATAATTTGGCTAAATCTCGATCTATACCTCGGACGAGTGTATCTGCTTGAACAAGGTTGTTAGTTGTTTGTAAATGGGCATGACCTTGCTGATATTTAGAGAGGAGTTGAGCGTGTTGTTGTTGTATGCTCTTTAGTGTGGAGGCGTGTGAGCTCCCTGTGCCGCCAAGCTCGCGGATAGTGTTTGTTAAGCTGTTTTGAACCTCATTGTGATGCTCATTAAAGCGCTGCCAATATTTTTCTTCATTGCGAATAAGCACGTTCTTCCAAGCTTGGACCTGACTTTTGAATGTAGATTCAATGCTGGCAATGTGGTTTAAGCGGTGAATATCTTGGTGAAATAAGTCTTGATATTGATGAATTAAAAGTTCCAATCGAACAATACTAAAAATACTGCATGTTAAAACCAGTGCCATTGCACAGACAACAGGAAGGGTAATTTTGTATCTGATATTCATAACAACCTACTTCATCAATCAGTCACCATCAAGTGTTGATGACATCGTGAAATTTGTCTAATTTAAAATCAGTTAATGCAAAAGTTGGTGTCGTAGCATTCATCGAAAAGTACGAAAGTACAGGCTCAATATTTAACCGTGGTGTCTTCATTGCGTGTATCAGTGTATCAGTGTATCGATGGTGTCATGGGCAGGCTAAGGTGAGTGCAAAATAATCATCACTTTATTGTTGACTTATTACTCAGTTTTGATAAAAGGTTGTTCATTAATATTTTCAGATAGATACAATGAATATACTGACCTCAGCAATGATTAATCGACCTTGGCAACTCCTGTGTGCCACGCTGTCGTGCATGCGCTGCGGTTAACGTTTCGACTAACCGCGATGATAGAAGCGGTTAGTAATCTTAGTTTTTCTCCCACCTCTTTTATCGTCCTTATTTAAAGGAATGGCATTATGCCCGTTCAGGCATCATACATGTTTGTTATTTTTATTTGGTCAACAACCCCATTGGGGATAGTGTGGAGTAGTGAGTCTATGCCGCCCACGCTAAGTGTTTTTATTCGCATGAGCATCGCGCTGGTTTTGGCGGCATTTGTTGTCTCACTGAGCAATATTAGAGTGCCTTGGCATAAACGGGCTTGTACTTTATATACGTATTCAGCACTGGGTATTTTTGGTGGCATGCTGATGAGCTATATGGCTGCGCAAACAGTGACATCCGGAGTGATTTCTCTCATTTTTGGTATGGCGCCTATTATATCTGGTTTATTGGCTCAACGGCTGTTAGGTGAAGCACGTTTTACAGCCATTAAATTTGTGTCGTTAGGGCTATCTTTGATTGGCTTATATTTAATTTGCGCGGCGCAAATTCAGACACTGAATTTACCACCAAAAGGGCTGCTTTATGTATTCTGTGCGGTGTGTAGCTTTAGTTTAAGTGGCGTTATGATCAAAAGAGTAAAATTAGCAATTCACCCTATGGCAACCACGTTTGGCGCATTGGTATTTGTTACACCGCTGTTTGCGCTTTTTTGGTATTTGATTGATGGTGAATTTAACCCTGAGATATGGAGCGAGCGGTCGATGTGGGCAACGGTATATTTGGGTATATTTGGGTCTTTATTGGGGTTTTTGGCCTATTTCCATGTGTTACAAAAACTCTCAGCAAGCACCGTCGCATTATCCACTTTGATCACACCCGCTTTTGCTGTTGGCTTGGGGGCATGGCTTAATAATGAAACGATTACAGTGACCTTGATTGTGGGGGCTGTGACCGTGTTATTGAGTTTAGCCTTGTTTATTTTTGGCGATCAATGGTTAGTTGGTAAAGCAAAGTGTGCGGATTAATATCGTTATGTCATACGGTTATAAGAATAAGTCAGGCTTTATTCATGCAGGGTATGGTAAATGAAAGGGCAAACATGCCCTTCTCATACGTATTGTGCTGTATAGAATCAATCATTATGTGCAGAATTCAGGTGTGGATAATAATTTTTACTAGGATGGAGCCACTTTTTGACGACAATTGCTTTTCATTACCCAAGTCAGACTATATGTACCGATAGCTATACGACTACACATGATTGTATTGTGACTGCGCGAGCGCAAAAATTTTTTGATGTTGCACAAGGGCGCGTCTTTGCGACCGGCAATTGTGCGGAGATATACCACTTAAAAGAATGCTGGTACACCGGGGAATTCAAACCGATCACCTGCGAGTTTTTAATGGTTGATCAAGAGAGTAAGGTGTTTTTTGGTGAAGTAAGGCGTGGCTTTAAATATCTTGAACCTTTAGAGCAAAGTTGGGCGATTGGATCTGGCGCTAAGTGGGCTATTGCCGCAATGGATTTTGGCAGAAATGCCATAGATGCCTTGAGTTACGCGTGTACGAGAGATAAATCGACCGGTGGTCAGTTGCAATCGTTTCATGTCAATGATTGTATTGCGATTGAGCAAGGTCTAACATAAAGTTTCTAATTATCAATGGTTTGATTTTATGGCAACATTATATATTACCGGAGCGGGCGTAAGTGCTCAAAGTGGTATTCCCACATTTAGGGGAGATGAAGGTTTTTGGACTATTGGCAGCAAAAACTATACCCCACAAGAAATGGCCACACGCTCAATGTATATCGAACATCCGCTAGAGTTTCTGACCTGGTATTATCATCGTTTTGTGTGCTATCGAAATCACGGACCTAATGACGTTCATCGGTGGTTGGCTGATAAGCAATTAATAACACAAAATATCGATGGACTGGATGGTAAAGCGGGTAATGAAAACTATATTAGTATCCATGGTAGAATTGATGAAGTGACGGTATTCCACTCTCAAGGTGATAAGGTAAGTCGTACTCTTGCACCATGGGCGGAAATAGATGAAGCGCACTTAAGTGACTCTTTATTATCTTTGTTTAGAATCGGTAAAAATGGCCCACAATTAAATGAGTCTTTGAAGCCGTATGTACTTTTGTTTGATGAATACTACACCGACCTTTATCAAATTAATGTCGCCCAAGAGCGCATGTTAAATGCGGATAGAATCGTTTTTATGGGGACATCGTTCAGCGTCAACATTACGCAAATGGCGTTAGATATTGCACGGGAAAAGTCGATACCGGTAGAAATTGTCGATCCTGATCCCGCGCATGTACTTTATCATAATGTTACGGTTCATCGTATGACTGCACAACGCTATATAGAATATATAAAATGACCCAGGTTACAACGCTTTGCAAATGGCTTTATGAAGCGCTTTAATGTCTATTGGCTTCGCGAGGTAGTCATCCATGCCAGCTGCTAAGCATTTTTTAGCTTCTCCACTCATGGCGTTCGCGGTTAACGCAATAATATGACTGTGTCGGTCATCACTAGAGCGTTGGCGTATCGCTTGTGTAGCTTGATATCCATCCATGTTGGGCATTTGGCAATCCATAAGAATAACGTCGTAAGGTGTGTCGGATGCTTGATCAAGCCTCGCTAATGCTTGTTCTCCGTCAAATGCAAAATCGTACTGGAGTTGCCACTTTTTCAAAATCTGAGCGAGGACAATACGATTTACAGCGTTATCTTCTACCACTAATATTTTGAAATCAGTCGGGATGTCTTGTTGATTTCGAGCTTGCTGAGACGTTAAGTCAGGCGCTTCACCAATTCCCAGAACCAGTGTAAAGCTAAAGACACTGCCGATGCCAAACTCGCTGGTGACACTGATGCTGCCAGACATGAGTTCACACAAGCGCTTGACAATTGATAGCCCTAAACCGGTACCACCATACTGACGCGTCGTGCTTTGATCTGCTTGTGAAAAAGGAGAGAACAGCGAACTTTGTACTGTGTCACTCATGCCAATGCCTGAATCGGAGACTTGACCATTGATAATGCATTTTCCATCATGCTCTACGCTGCATAATGTGACTGTGATATGACCTTGTGCTGTGAATTTAATCGCATTACTAATTAAGTTTTGCAGCACTTGCTTTACGCGAACAGGATCACCGACGAGGTACTGATGTTTTAAATTTGATAAGTTAAAATCAAGGCCGATGCCTTTTTCATTACACTGAGTTTGATAAGCTAATTTGAGCCCGTTAATTAAATGATGTAGTTCAAACTCGGTTTGTTCTAACGATAGCATACCCGCGTCAATTTTAGAGAAATCTAAAAAGTCATTTAACAAGCGAGTGAGAGATTGTGTACTGCGGTTTGCCACGTCGACCATATTTTTTTGAGTATCATCTAATGTTGATTGCTCTAGCAGTTGTAGCATACCAACAATCCCGTTCATTGGCGTACGGAGTTCATGACTGACATTGGCAAGAAATAAGCTGCGAGTTTGTAACATTCTTTCGGCAAGATCTTTTTGTTCAGTTAACGCAATTCGGGTTTTTACCCGCTCATCAACATTCTGAATTGCACCATATAATCGAATGCATTGGTCATTCTCAAATACCGCTTTACCTTGTGTTTCTACCCAGACTTGATTCCCAGTGGCGGTATTTAATAAAAACTCCGCTTTCCATGGAGCGCCGGTTTCAATCGCGGTATTGACTAAACTTGTTACCGTGTCGCGGTCTTCTTCTTGATAGAATTGAATCGCAGTTTCTAAAGTCGGTTGAAAGTCATCCGATACTTCGTGGATTGCTCGAGTTGTGTCAGTCCATATCACCGTATTATTGAGCAAATTGACTTGCCAACCACCAATGATGGCAAGTTCACCCATTGCATGCTGAATTTCCTGGTTTTGCTTCATGAGCAAAAGCGATTGGTTACGTGTTATTTCATTACCAATCCACTGTGATAATAGCCATACAAAGTCATGATCGTCTTGTGTAAATTGACCTTTATGAATATCGGGTGATGAAAAGTTTACTGTACCATAGCGATTACCTTGCACTAATAAGGGGGCGCCAATATAGCTTTCGAGACCAAAATTTAGATAGCAAGGGTGGGTTGCAATGTGGCTGTCACTGGCATGATCAAATGCCAAAGACGAGTTGGCTGCTAAGGTATGACAGCAGTATGTTTCGCCCAGCGGGAATTGCGCACCGACAGGTAAGCTGTTATCAGGTGTATGAACATGTTCAACATAGTAAGTTTGTGCCTGGATCTGGCTAACAATCGCAATTTGACAGTTAAAGATGCGGCACCCTAATTGCAAAAGTTCTTGGATTTTTTGCTCAAATGGTAATGTGTGGTCCGCAGTAATTGAATGCAAGAGTTTTAATTTATTCATGGGCATACGCCTTCCTAAGCAACAACATTTGGCAGTATAACGAAGCGTGTTAAAAAAGCGAATTTCTGTGTATTGGTAAAGTTTATGCGCTTAATAAACTCAGTACTTCTTTTGTAGTCAGATTATAGGTCGTAGCCAGTAGCAAAACTCGGTGATTTTGACTATCTAATTTTGTGGCATTATTACACTGCTTGAGTCGTTTACATATGGCGGCTAAAACTTGGCTTTGCTGAGATATAAGCTGCGCTTGCGCTTCTATTAGTGCCAAAATTGCCGAGAGTTCATGCCTGGGTAACGCTGATAAATGCGGGTTGTAGGCAAAATAGCACTCAATCGCAGTGAGCTGCTGTTGATTGCGCTGCTGCAGCGCTTGGATAAGCCCTTCATTACTTTCAAACAGTAGCAATGAGCGGATGTAATTAAAAGGCGGTAGAATGTTGTTTGGGTTAGCAAATAATACATGCAGTACCGTATTGCCTTGCGCGTTTTTCTGCGAAAAGCCGCCATTATGCTTTAGCGATGGCGTAAAAAAATTAAACCGGTCGCTGTCGTTAATTCCGGCTATTAAACCAGTAGGCAAAGCTTTACGCTGTGCTAGCTGTTCACATAAATCTTGATAAAACCCATAAACTTGTGGGTTTTGTTGTGCGCTTTGGTAGATGAATTTCAATTGCAGTATGTTATCTGGTTCTTTTGAATTCTCATATAGTTCATACACAGCAGCAATGTCTTGCTGTTTTATCAGTGTAATCAATGCTGATATACAGGGTTCCACAATATATTACCTCTTAATAATAATCGCTTTATGCTATGTGAAAGCACGACAAAGAAAAAGGCTTGAACTCTAAAATTTAACGCCCATATATTTAATTTTAGTAGGGAAAGGAAGTGATATGACGTTATTTATTTGGCTATTTGTTTATGTGACTATGATTCCCCTGATTATTTGTATATTCATAAGGTTGGTTAAATGGGCTAAAGGTATGCCTAAAGGGGCATACCTTTTTATCGCGTTCATGCCATTGATTTCATTGTTTCCGATACCTCCAACGGTATTTAAAAATGTTGCAAAAGCAAAGCAGGAACAGCGGAAAAAGCAAACAGATAGTGATCAGTAAAAAACTATCGCTAAACTATGCGGGTTACTTGTTTATGCGTCCTATGGGTTATGACTTACCTTCTGATATGACTAACCTATAACCCCAGATATAAAATAGACCACATAGGAACCAGAGCATGCCTGCAATAACCGCAAAAATACTTGCTAATGCGGGTTGTAAGAGTAGCAAAGGCAATGTTGCCCCACCGCGCACGATGCATAAGCTGCCAATCGTAAATACAGCAAAGCGTGTTAAAGGGATATGAGGGATCAGCTTGGCAGCACTGAGGGCATACAGCGCAAATAACAAAAATAAACTGGAAATAAACAGCGTTGCCAATGGTGCAAAGTATGGTCCTTGTATTGCGGAGTCAATAATTATGTTCGGCGCTAACTGGGCTCGATAACATTGCTCACCCAGCACAATGCATGACATATGTGCAACTGCAGTAACGGTTGCTGTGAATGCGCAAAACAGCAGTAGAGCGCGGGCAAATATGAGGGATTTGATCTTCATTTATTGATGCCTCTTAGTAAATGTTCCTAAAAATACGATTGTGCTCGCAGAATGTAAACGGGTGCGCAACTAACCAGCTTTGTATACTTAGGTATTTTGTATTAATGAAACCAACCAATTTTTAAATATAAGGATACGCTGTATACGAGGCGATGATGGGTCATGTAAGCAGGTATAGCGTATCTCCGGTTTGGCGCGGATATCAAACGGCGCCACTAGCAGTCCTTGGTCAATAAAATGCTTAGCTTGACGGGCTGAGCCTAAGCATGCGCCATGACCGGCCATAACGGCGCTTAATGCAATATCCATATTGCTGACTTCTAGCCATTGATTATGATTGTCAGTATGCGTGAGCCCTGCGGTGGCAAACCAATTAGCCCAGTAATCGTTTTTTGTATAATTGACTAACCAGCATTTTTTAATGTTTTCAATACTAGAAAAATCAAACTCTTGGGCCAGTTTTGGTGAACATAATACGACCGTTTCATCACTAAATAAAGTGGTTTGTTCTAATTCAGGGTATGTTGATTGCCCATAACGAATAGCGATATCAACATGACCATGTTTGATATCTTCTACGTCTGTAGACACAATAACCCTAACAATGATGTTAGGGTGGTCGACTGAGAACTTCCACAAATTAGGCATGAGCAGCATTGAAGCAAATGACTGGGTGGTTGTAACCGTAATACAGCCAGGAATAGGCTCACTTTGAATGCTACGAATGCCATGTGTAATTGTGCCAAACCCATTATTTAATGCCATCGCAAGTTTTTCCCCCTGTGCAGTCGGTTGCATAGACTTGCCTTTTCGGAAAAATAACTTACAACCAAAGTTTTGTTCTAGTAATCGAATCTGTTGGCTAATGGCCGCTTGTGTTACGTTGAGCTCTAACGCAGCTTTACTATAGCTGTGATGACGGGCGGCAGCCTCAACGCAGCGTAGCGCAGTTAAATGAGTTAATTCACTAAACATAAGTTTTTATTATAGTTACTGTTAAAAATGATCGTTCGCGTCTTATTTGTATTCTAGCCATACTGGTGTTTTAAACACAGAGCCTCTTAGGTGAATAAGTGCATAAATATAGTAAGGTTATTGAAAATAATGGTATTTCATTTAGTTCTGAAATGAAAGAAGAGACATGTTGGATTGCGAAAGTGATTAAAATAATTGCTGAAAAGCTACCAAGCGAATATATGAGTAAATTAAAATAGTATTATGTTACTAGGTTTGCTTTGGTGTCGTTTGGTTGTTTGCAATGAGTTTGCGCTTTATAGTCATACTTATTCCCGAAAAGGACAATGAACTATGGAAAACAACAGTGTTAAGAATAAAACGATACTGATCACTGGGGCATCAAAAGGGGTGGGCGCTGCATGTGCTCATGCATTTGCTAGCACCTATTCGCAAGGAGTCAATTTAGCGTTAGTCGCGCGTAATCTCGACCCACTTGAGCGATTGCAAGAAGAGCTGCGTGAGTATACACAGTGTCGTACTGTACTGATTGTCGCTGATATGGCGAATTTGGAAGAGTGTGATTGGGCTGTGTCACAAACAATCGATGCTTTTTCGCAAGCGAGTATTGATGTTTTAGTTAACAATGCAGGGCTTCACGTACGGGGGGAGTTTATTACTCGTCGCGCGCAAGACATATCTGCCATGATTGATGTAAACCTACGTGCACCCTTATATCTTTCAGCGTTAGTGTTGCCATATATGCACCGGAATAATCAAGCGCCTTGCGCAATAGTCAATGTTGGCTCGCTGGCTGGTATGACTCCGTTACAAGGAGCGGCTACTTATAGCGCAACAAAGGCTGGATTGCGTGCTTTTTCCTATGCATTGCATGATGAACTTGCCGACCATAGTATAAATGTGGCAGTGGTTTCACCTGGTCCTATTGATACTGGTTTTATTATGCAGGAGATGGATCAAGTAGAAGATATTGTGTATTCACAGCCTATGAGTAGTGCAACACAGGTAGCAGCTGCTATTGTACAGCTAAGTATGTCAAAGCGATATGAAATAGCAATGCCAAAAATGAGTGGCTTACTTGCTACGCTTGGCTATTTATCGAGTCGGTTCAGGCGTTCAGTGCGGGGCACTTTGTACCGAATTGGCAAGAGAAATAAAGAAAAATATCGCCAACGATGCGATTAATCAGTGCGCTACCACCATCTTGTTAGCGAATAATACTTAACCTCGATTAATTATGTACTTTCACATTGTTTGCACTTTGTGTTGCAACAGTTGAGTCTCCGAAGTAGAGAATATGTGGGAGTCACCATGAGCAAGCAAACCTATTTGACAGGCTTAATCATCGCGTTGAGTTTATTTTTTGGTAATGCCAGTGCCACAATACAATTGTCAGACCGTAAAAAATCACCGACCAAGCCAATGCCGCAAAAAAATACAGCACAATTAGATACACAGTTGCGTGCGTTGATATCGCAATTCGGCTTAACAGGTGATGTGGAGGGCCAAGATACCGCGCCAAACATCAGTGACCCAATACCACAATTGGGGATGCAGCTATTTTTTAGTAAAGCGCCTGGCGGTGAAAAGAGTGTTGCATGCACGACTTGTCATCACCCCAAATTGGGAGGTGGGGATAGGTTGAGCTTATCGATAGGTGTCAATGCCATTGACGCAGACATTATAGGGCCAAGACGACAAGCCGTTAATAATGAAATTGATATACCTCGTAATTCGCCAACGATTTTTAATGTTGGTTTAGCAAAGAAAGCTTTATTTTGGGATGGCCGAGTTGAACAGGTGACGCGTGAGGAAGATGGTAATGTACGCACCTTTATCAGCACCCCAGATTCTGGGTTCGGGATAGCAGATGAAAACGCGGGGTCTACGCTTGTTGAGGCGTTATCTCGCTTTCCTGTAACATCAACACAAGAAATGCGAGGAGCTGCATTTTCTGATGCGAGTACGACAGAAGAGATTCGTAGTCATATCGCTCAACGCATTGGCGATTATGGCTCTGAGGAAGGAGGCCTTGCAACGAATGATTGGCTTGCAGCATTTCGACTCGCATTTGACAGTGAACAAAGTGCTGAGTCATTGATCACATTTGATAGTATTGATTTCGCACTAGGTCAATATCAAGCATCATTCGTGCTGGTGGATAGTGATTGGAGTCGCTATGTTAAGGGGGATAAAAGAGCGCTTAATCCGGCGCAGAAACGGGGGGCAAAGCTATTCTTTACACAAGCCGCAGAGGGGGGGGCTGGATGTGTGAATTGCCATAGCTGAGAGCGCTTTAGCAATGACGGCTTCTTTAATTTGGCATTCCCACAATATGGCATAGGTAAAGATGTTAATGGTGCCGATTTAGGCAGAGCGTTACTTGATGCTCAACCACAAAATCAATTTGCTTTTCGCGTACCGAGCTTATTAAATGTCGGTTTAACGGCCCCGTATGGGCATGCAGGGGTGTATGATACGTTAGCACAAGTTGTATCGCATTATGTTGATCCAGCTAAGGCGATTGAAGCATTCTTTCAGCGTGGCGGTGCGTGTGGTCTCAAGCAATTTTCCTTAAATGAAAATTGTGATGTATTAAATAATCAAGCAAGAGAAAACAGCCAGTTAGCGCTCACATTATTGCAAAGCTCGCCTTTTGTTGCTGCCCCATTAGATATGGCTCAACAAAAAGACTTAGTAGCATTTTTGCACGCATTAACAGACAATTGCACAAAAGATAGTCGTTGTTTGCAAAAGTGGATCCCAAATAGACGGACGGTTGATCCTGACAATTTACGCTTAAATGTACTTAACCGCCATAAAGGATAGAGTTCTATCCAATGAAAGTGACGATACGTGTCAAATTATTATTCATGATCTTGATCGCTAATTCGGCGTTAGTGATGGCTATTTACATTGCTAACCAGCTCGCTTTTGAGAAAAGCTTTGCTCAGTATGTGCAAAGCAATGCGCGAGATAAAATGCAGCCTGTCATTGTTAAAATGGTGACAACGTATAAAGCACACAATGGATTTTCTTGGGTTAAGCATCGCTCCCCTGAAATGGGGGAGGTGATAAAGTTATATAGAACGGCGAACGGAAAAAGCGCGGAACCACCGCATCGAGGAAAAGGACCTCCGCCTCGTGGCAGCGGGTATAAAAAAGGTGCTGGACCAGAACGAGAATATAAAAAAGGGGAACAAGATGTTCGACATAGACCGCCGAAAGGCGATAAACGACCAGAGCGTCGACCCCCGCACAAGGGAGGGGCCAATCGGTTGTTATTTAAAGGTGTTGATGGTCAATTATTGTTAGGTAAAGCCGACATGGGCTCAGCGGCATTGTGGCTCCCCATGTACTTTGGGGACGACAATATAGAAACTGCTGGGCAAGGAGAATTGATCGGGTACTTAGGAATTGAAAATGGCTCGGTGGTTACCTCCCGATTCGATGCTATTTTTTCTAAACAGCAAGAACAGCAATTTATGCATATTGCACTGTTGGCATTGTTAATAACTGTGATTTTGGCAATTCCATTTAGTAAATATTTAGTGCAGCCTATTATTCGCTTACGTCGTAATGCTCGACGCCTTGCTGGGGGGGACTATGCGCATAAGGTGCAGCTTGACCGCCAAGATGAACTCGGTTTATTAGCGCGTGATATGAATAAGTTGGCAGATACTTTGGCGAAAAACCAAACAGCTAGGCAGCAATGGATTGCGGATATCTCCCATGAGTTACGCACCCCAATTGCCGTTATTCGTGCTGAACTTGAAGGCATGATAGATGGGGTGATTGATACTGATGAAATCCAATTAAGCTCTTTGTATGAAGAAATAGAGCGCCTCACGAATCTGGTAGACGATTTACATCAACTCTCACTATCAGACCGGGGCGCGCTGACATATAATATGCTGCCTTGTACGCTAGCGGGTGTACTCAATCGGTGCATTGATAAGCGCAATGCGTCGCTGAGTTTATTTGATGTGAAAATAACGTGCAATGAGGCCCTAACGTTACATTGTGATCCACAAAGAATGAGTCAATTGTTTGATAACCTCCTACAAAACACCATACGTTACACTGATACGTCCGAAAAAGTAAAAGGGCGGCTCACGGTAAACGTTACGCAAAATGAGAAAACAACCGAAGTCGTCTGGCAAGATAGCTCCCCCAGTGTTGAACGTGATCAGTTACCAATGCTATTTGACCGTCTTTATCGAGTAGATAGTGCAAGGACTCGGCAAACAGGGGGATCCGGGTTGGGGCTTGCTATCTGTACCAGTATTGTCGAAGCCCATCACGGCACAATTGAAGCCGACTTGAGTGATTTGGGTGGGCTCGCTATTATAATAGAGTTTACTCATTAAAAAATGGATAGCGACTTTTGGATAAGCCACGCATATTGATTGTAGAAGATGAACCCAAGCTTGCTGATATCCTCAGTAAGTATTTGACTAAAGCGGAATATGAAACGCATATTGTTGTTGATGGTGCTGACGCTGAGCACGCATTCAACCACTTTGACCCACATCTTATTTTATTAGATATCATGCTACCTAATGTGGATGGAATAGAGATATGTAAAATAATACGTGCTAAGTCGAATGTACCTGTAATTATGACGACGGCTAAAGTAGAAGAGATTGACCGTTTATTGGGCTTAGAAATTGGCGCCGACGACTATGTATGCAAGCCATATAGTCCGAGAGAAGTTGTCGCGCGAGTTAAAGCTGTACTGCGCAGAATGACGCTTAATAGTGATGGTGAAAAGCACGATGCTGAGAAAAAACTCAAATTGGATGACAACACGTTCTTTGCATCATTTTTATCAAATAGTATTAACTTAACGCATGTTGAATACTTACTTTTGAAGTCAATGCAAGCGCATCTGGGGCGGATATATAGCCGAGATAAACTAATGGATCACATTTATGATGATGATCGTATAGTGAGTGATAGAACCATTGATAGCCATATTAAAAAGATCCGCAAAAAACTACATGATATAGCGCCAGAGCATGAGTTTATTCATTCAATTTATGGTGCTGGTTATAAATTTGAAGCACAGGGTGTGTAGTACTCGGCGCGGTTAGTTACGCAGCACATAGCGATGTGATGAATATCAGCTATATCTATGATCATTGTCTATGGGGCGCTTTATTTGGAGTCAAGACACCATAAATACCAGCTAAAGTGGACAACGACAGTGTCGTTAATTTAAAAGTATTCAGTATTTATAGCATCTGCAAAGTGTTACGGCTTCGTATAAACTGGGCTGTGATTACTATTTCGCATTTATGTATTTGGTAAATAACCTCAGGTTTGGATAAGGGTTTTGGAATAGAAAATGTTTTGTAAAAAAACTACGTACAATCCAATGATGATATTTTGTTCAATATCAAGGCGCTTTTATGTGGTAATAGCGGGCTATTACAAATGAAAGCAACACCGAGAGTGAGAAAAATAGCTTTATTGGGCAAATTCGCTTATCCAAAGCTGAGGTTAAATAGGTGAATGAGCAAGCATTCGTTTTGCTTGCTCAACTATATGACTCAGCTTCTCGTAGTTGAAAACTAAATTCAGTTCCTACGCCCACCTTACTTTGTACTCGGATCTCGGTTTTTAGTAATTGAATTAGACGTTCTGTGATAGCCAACCCGAGTCCTGCGTGTGATTTCTTACACCCTTTGGCATTACTTGCTCGGTAGCGCGCCTCAAAAATATAGGGTAACTCTTTTGCGGAAATACCGACTCCCGTATCTTTTACTGACAAGGTGAGGTTTTCTCCATGCTGATTTATCGCTATTTCTATCGCGCCATGCTCTTGCGTGTGACGCAATGCATTTTCAATGAGGTTCGTGAGCACCCGTTCCAATTTCCCAATATCCGAGTAGGCTTTTATATCACAAACAGTTGGTGATATGGTTAAAGAGATCCCCATTTTCTCAGCTCGAATTGCAAACTTGGCCATTACGTCATATAACAGTTCGCCCAAGTTGAATACTTCAAACTGCACATTCGCGTGGCCTGATTCTAAATGGGCCAGTTCAAAAATTTGGTCAATGAGAGATTTCAGTTGTTCGCAATTTTTGAGCGCGATATCAAGATGTAATTTTTGCTGCTCTGGTTCATGTTTCTTGAGCGAAATAATTTCTAAGTATCCTTGCAGTGACGCAAGAGGAGTACGTAAATCATGTGACAAATGCGCTAGCAATTGGCGACGTTGGTCGTCAAGTTCAGCAAGTTGCTTTACTTGTGTATCAATGGTTTTTACCATGTTATTGACGCTTTCACCAAGTTGATGTACTTCGTTACTATGTGCTTTATTCCAATCTAATAACGTAATTTTAGTGATATCAAATTGTGCATGCTCGAGTTGTTGTATATGTTCTGTCAGTGCTGCAACAGGCCGCGTTAAATATTTGAAGAGTAACAGCAGGGCGGTTAATAAAAACCCGAGGGCTAAACCCAACCAACTTAAACCAATAACGAGTTGGTCATTACTTTTTATGTTACTGACAATCGAGTCATAAAGTTTGGAGCCAATTATGACATATAAATAGCCTTGTAGAGTCTCACCGTTGTAGACAGGAGCAACAGAAAATATTTTTTCTCCGGATAAATTGCGAGGATCATCGCCATACACGGGTAATTGTTCTGGACGTTCTATCAATTGTACTAAGGGTACAAGGTCAATGTGTTGACGTTTAACTTCCCCAGGTTTTGCTGAATAAGTTAAGAGTTTGCCACTTGGGTCAACAAAATAAAACTCAAATGACGGCCCGAGGATCATTAAAGTATGAAATAAATTCTCAAGGGCTTTGTAGTCATATACCCCTTGTTGAAGTAAAGGGTTATCTCCAACGAGATGCTCCGCTAAACCCATATGTAACTGTTGCTCAGCTTGAGCGCGAGATACTTGTGATAATGCTTGGGTCCACCAAATAAACAACGAAGCGATTAAAATGAAAATACCAGCCAATGACATGGCGAGCTTGTGGTATAAAGACAGTTTCATGACTTATGCCTGTGTTAGTTGCTTCGCGTTAAGCTTGTAGCCTACGCCCCAGACGGTTTCAATGACTCCTTCACCGCCGTATTTTTCGAGCTTACTGCGTAATCGGTTAATATGAGAATTAACCGTATGCTCATAACCAGAGTGTTGATAGCCCCAGACCGATTCAAGCAATTGTGTTCGAGAAAAAACTTGATTTGGGTGAGCAGCGAAAAAGTGTAATAACTCAAATTCGGTTGCAGTTAGATCAAGTGCCTGTTCACTTAAACTTGCTTCATGACAAATTGTATCGATACCCAGTAGACCGAGTTGCAAACGTGCTTGCTCCGGTTGGGTGCTTTGCTGCTCTTTTGCCTGTAATAGCCGAACATGGCGCAGCTGCGCTTTTACTCGGGCTTGGAATTCTCGGTAACTAAATGGTTTACAAATATAATCATCAGCACCCATTTCTAGCCCAATAATTCTATCCATTTCACTGCTTTTTGACGTTAATAAAACAACGCTAATGTGTGGACTCGATGTTTTGATCTCCCGACACAATGTTAATCCATCAACTCCTGGGAGCATGATATCTAACAATACAATAGCGTAGTTTTCTTGTTGCAGCTTATCCATGGCGCTTTCCCCATCAAACACATGGTCGACGTCCAACGATAATTCAGTTAAATGAACTTGTAGAAGACGCGCAATGTCTTGGTCGTCTTCTACAATCAATACCTGTTGTTGCATAATGTGGCCTTATTACCGCCCACACTCTGCGCATAGGCGTTATTTAACTCTTGTTATAGTGACGGCCATGAGTGGGTTGTCGAATTTATGGGCAGAAGTCAGTACGGAAGAGCTTAGTCCGTCATCATTGCCAACAACACCGGGATGCATAGCCACTTTATCAATGTCATCACGTTCTGCGTTAAAACCTTCACCACCATCGGCAGGACCAGGCATTGAGCCACTTTGTTCAGAATTAGCTTCTGTCCCAGAGTCATAAGCTCGAGTGGTCATTTTAGCGTAGTCGCCAACAGCCATTTGTGACACATCAATGCTATTAAGACCGGTAAAGCCATCATTTGTATTCACCATCATCGTAACTAATGAGAGTTTTTGGTCAGTTAAGCTGGTCGTTGTCAGCATTAACTCAGTCGTTTTACCTGGCCCTAAAGGTGCAGCGCCAGAGACTGAGCTATTGACGACAGATAGTCCTAGTAGCCCAGAGTTATCACCTCCCTCAGCTAGAGATTCAAGTTCTGCACTGGCCATTTCGCCAATCGTCCAAAATTGGCCACTGGTATGCAGTGCCGCACCAAGAGGCGATAAAGGCTGACCATGAGTTAAATTTATAGCAGTTACTTTAAACTCATATTGAGTTGGCTCTGGTGCAGGCTCTGGTGCCGGTGCCGGAGGTGCAACCGATGTCGTGTTATTATCACTACCACAGGCTGCTAATAGCAAACAAGCAAGTGAAATTATTGGGGTGAACTTATTCATAATATGCCCCTTACTTAACTGTTACTGTCACTTTAGCAACAGGGTTTAACCAACGATGTACGGTGTTATGTAAATCACTTTTACCACCAACAGCTTCATCATCACCTACATTACCTCGGTGAATGTGAATCATAGAGTTGCCTTCTACATCAGTCACACCAGCGCCTTGTGTACCAGGTGCGACACCAGGAGAAGCTGGGATCCCAGGTGTGCCAGGTGCGCCAGAGCCTTCAACAACTAATTCATTGTTTGCTTCTGTGCCAGCGTCATAAGCATTCAAATAGATATGGTACGTGCCTGCTTCTGTCGGAATTTTCCATCCATCTAACCCGATGAAGCCATCATTGGTTGGCAGCATCATCGCGACAATCGACAGCGAGGTATTATTTTCTGCTGTTGTTAAGCTACCCATTGCTGAGCTAGCCGGTGCGAGCAACCCTCCAGCTGGGTTTGCGAGTTTGTCGGCATTAATACTGTCAAGTGTTGTTGATAACGCTTCAATACTGCCACCTTCAGCCATGGCTTGTAGGCCTTCGGAAGCGGCTTGACCTGTTTGGAATAAATGTGCATCACTGGTGTGGGCACCAATTAATATGGGGGTGAAGTAAATGCCTTGCGTCAGGTTTGTGATTTTCACATCTACAGCAGCAGCTTGGGCTGCTGACATTGCTAATAAACTGCTAGTGCAAACAAGTGATAGTAATTTAGCCTTCATGATATTCTCTTTCTTGGTTGTTATGACAGGATTAAGGATGCAGGTTAAATGTCTCGTTGGTTTCACTAAAACATCACGTTTTTATCACAATATTAGTGCGAGTTATTCACACTTGTTTTAATTGTTGTTTTTAAAAGAAAAAACCGCACAAGAGTACGGTTTTAAGTCGATTGATTCGATCGTAAAACTTTATTGCCAATAGCCTAATGCCATTTCTGTTGTAAATCCGGGGCCAAATGCGGCTAACACTCCTTGCTCCATACTAGTCCGTTGTGAGAATTGTCGAGCGAGTACATCGATAACAGCCACGCTGGATGTATTCCCGGTATCGCGTAAGCAAGCTCTGGAATAATCGAGTGCGTCATCAGACAGAGTTAAGCAACGTGTCACTTCGTCTTGAATTCGACGGCCTCCAGTATGGAAAATGTAAAAGTCTAGCTCGCTCGCTCGTTTATTTGCATGCTCTGTTATAAAAGTTTCAATATGTGGCGCTGCCTTTGAGATTGAGTACATGACGTCTTTATCGAGGGAGAATTTGAAACCAGAGTCAGTTAACGTGTATTGAATATACGCTTCGGTGTCAGGCATAAAGTGGCTCTGCGTATGGGTAATATGAAAGCCATTGCAGTCATTGTCAGCACGCATAACCACGCTTGCCACACCATCGCCAAAAAGCGAGTCGGTGATAAAGTCTTGTAACCGATTGGCACTGCGATGAAAACACAATGATGATGTTTCTAATGACACAATAAGCACGTTATTGCGTTTAGAGGCTTTGCAGTGCTCTGCCGCGCGATTAACAGCAGATGCGCCCGCTACACAGCCTAGCTGTGCTATTGGGAGTTGTATGGTATTGGCTGGCAAACCTAAATCATTGATTAAACAAGCTGTGAGCGAAGGCATCATAAACCCAGTACAGGAGGTAACGATAACCATGGTCACGTCCTTGGGCTTAAGTAGCGCTTGTTGCAGAGCTTTAGAGGCCGCATCATACGCCATAGTACGGGCAACTTTTTGGTAAATAGCGCCACGTTCACCAAAATCTTGTAGAGACAAAATTTGCTCTAGCGGCAGTATCATATGTCGTTTTTGAATTGCGGAGTTTTCAATCATTTTGAACGCTTGATGCTTATGCGGTGCGTCTTGATGCAATTCATCTAAAAACGATAACATATCACTATTTGTGACAATGTTTTCTGGGTGTAATATTGCAGGTCGAGCAAGTGTTGGCATGGTGTTTTCCTTAATCAAATAGGGGAGAGGTATGCGCTATGTTTACGCGACCTCCTTGGTCTGACTAAGATTGAGATATTTTTAATATGAATTCATAACGAAATTATAACAAGTTAATAACAAATTGAGTGTGTATTCATTTATCTGATTTTGCTAGGGAAACAAAAAATAGTTTATATCTCAATTAGTAGCGCGCCATATGTCGATTAAGGGTGTGCTACAAAAGTGCTGTATTGCTCAAGCATATGATGCAAAAAATTAACATTATATTGAAATATTGAAGTCGTTTTACTCGTTTGAGCAATTGCTGATTGTGTTCAGATAACTTTTGGGTGTGCTGGTGATTGTTTTCTAATTTACGCGTATGCAAATCATATTGATATTGTAGTTGTTTATAAGAAAGGGTGTAACTATGTAAGGTGTTTGTTTGCGCAATCAAATTACGCTCGGCATTTTGCAGTGTCAATTGTTGTTGTTCAATATGAGATTTAGATAGAGCTCTTTGTCTAATTAAACGAATAGACAGCGTTTGCAACCGACTTACATGGCGAGCAACCCGTTTGTTGGCCGATGAAAGGGCTGTTATTTTGATACTCGATGATATTTTTAGTCGTTGAAGCTTGTTAGAAAATCGACGACAGAGCGATTTATATTTTCTAAGTCGTCGCCTTAACTGGTGGTTTTCTCTACGTAGTTCGTTTAATTGTGTGTCATTTTTGAATATCCCGCGTGTGATAACGGCCATGATCCGTTTTATTGTGCTTGTTTCTTCAGGATGCAAAATGGGCAAAGGGGTAACATTCATATTCGGCTTCATAGTCCTATCCTTTAAACTTGACGAGTAGTAGTGATGTAAAATAGCTTCTTGACCTAAAGCTATAGTGCCATTGTAAATTGATTACCTGAAATAACGCTTAATAGGTACCAATGAAAGATAGCTTTTTTTCGGATGCATTATTGATGCTGATATAGGACCGACAGAGTTCTAAGCAGGTGATGTCTGTCACAGGGTTTTGACTGCTATTAGCACGAATTAATACAATGTCGACAATCGGCAACGCTGGGAGTGATTGGCAGTCGAGCGGGGTTAAGTCGCCAATGCTCAGCTTTGCCATAGCACCAATTGCCACTCCACTTCTGACGATACCGCGTTGTGCGCTTGCACTACCGCTGCAAGCAATGATTTTAAATGCACGATTTTGTTTATGTAACCCGTCTGTAGCTGCTTGGTGAAAGCGACAATCCCGCTGAAATATCGCAATAGGCAGAGGCTCAATGCGGTGCGCATTAAAGAGAGGGTTGTATGTCCATACCCCTTGCGATGATTCAAGCGTGTATCCTTCTTCGGTGTCAGAAGAGCGCGTAATGATGCCTAAATCTAGATGTCCGCTATCAATCATGATCTTTACGCGATTGCTTGGAGTACATGTGATTTGTAGGTCTAAATTTGGCCAGCATTTGTGTAGTAATTTTATTAGTTTAGGGAGTACTGATTCAGCATAGTCATCAGGACAGCCTAAGCGTAATAAGGTACTTGGTTGAGCTGCATTCATTTGTTTTACTGTTTCATCATGTAATTGCACAAGTTGTTTAGCGTAACGTGCGAATACTTGCCCATCATGAGATAAGTTGAGTAGTCGGCCTTGTTTTTGGAAAAGCTTTTTATTTAGATCTTGTTCTAGCTTTTTCATTTGCATGCTAATTGCTGACTGAGTTCTATGAACTTGTTTTGCGGCACGAGTGAAGCTGCCAGTTTCAACAAACGCCAGAAAGCTTCTTAAAGCATCAATATCCATTTATAAACCTTAACCTATTCGATATCTTGATAGGTTATATCAAAATTATCCGTTAGTCAGTAGGGTAAATAATCGCTAACGTATTTGCTAATTAATCCAACAGGTATTGTATATGCAGTTATTTATAGGGAATAAAAATTACTCGTCTTGGTCACTAAGAGCATGGTTGATGTTGGCAAAGTCGGGTATTGGCTTTAATGAAGTACAACTGGTTTTAGATACGCCAGAGTTTTATCAGCGACTGGAAAGTGTGACCCCCACCTTGAAAGTTCCCACCTTGGTCGATGACAGTATGGTGGTTTGGGATTCCTTGGCTATTTGTGAATATATCAATGATGCTTATTCATTAGGGAAATATTGGCCAACAAATACGGCGCAGCGAGCAAAAGCTCGAGCTATTGCATGTGAAATGCACTCAGGCTTCAATGGTGTTCGCAATGAAATGCCAATGAATATAAGAGCAAAACGCAGTGTAGTATTGAGTGAGCAAGCGAAGCAAGACATTGCACGTATCGAACAGATCTGGAGTGAGCAGTACAATGAGTATGCTGCACAGGGGGGGTGGTTATTTGGGCAGTGGTCTATCGCAGATGCAATGTTTGCCCCAGTGGTATTACGTTTTAAGACTTATGGGATAACGGTGAATAGTGCTGCGACAAATTACATGGAGCAGGTTTTAAATTGCCCTGTATTACAGCGCTGGGTGGAGGAAGCATTAATGGAAACTGACATTGTGGCAATTGATGAAGCAGGTGAAGAGCGAGAGTAGGCAGATGAAAACACTGGGACTAATAGGGGGGATGAGTTGGGAGTCAACAGTGAGTTATTATCGATTGATCAATCAAGGAATAAAGTCAAAGTTAGGTGGGCTACATAGTGGAAAAATTATTTTAAATAGCGTTGATTTTGCGCAAATTGAAGCATTTCAACAATCAGGAGATTGGCAAAAAAGTGCGGAGGTATTAAAAAGTTCAGCTCTGAGTTTAGAGGCCGCTGGCGCGCAGTGTATTATGATTTGCACTAACACAATGCATAAAGTGGCGGATGAAGTAGCCAGTGTTGTAGCCTTACCCCTATTACATATTGCCGACGCTACGGCGAAAGTGATTTGCAAGCAAAAGCTGAATAAAGTGGCTTTGTTAGGTACGCGTTTTACTATGGCAGATACTTTCTATATAGAGCGACTAGAGCAGCATGGCATTGAAGTATTGGTGCCCAGTGAGCAAGATCAAATAATCATTCACGACATTATATATCAACAGTTATGTGTAGGAGACATTCGGCCTCATTCAAAACAATTGTACTTATCGGTTATTGCTCACCTCGAGGCGAGAGGCGCGCAAGGTGTGGTGTTAGGGTGTACAGAAATAGGGTTATTGATCCAGCAAGAAGATACTAATATTCCTCTTTTTGATACGGCTGAAATTCATGCTAATACGGCTGTGGAGTTCGCATTGTCTGATTGATTATTGTTTGGGTTTTTTAATATTGTCTTTTAAGTGGTTTAATTTAGTTGATACCGGTGAGCGCGACGCTGTTATCAACACTCGTATTACAAAGTACACATAGGTTATGTTGAGGTGTTTGGGATATTGGTGACGTCGGTCGCTGTTTTTATGGTGGATAGACCTCTGATCTCAACGAGCTTAGTTATAAAAAACAACGTAATACCTTAATAAAGAATTAGTAAGTATTGAATTAGGCAGGCTGAGTTCATCTTCAGAGAGACTGGGGGAGTAATTAACTTTTGAACTCAGCTTGGCCATCCCCTGTTAGCAGCAAGAGCAGAGTCAGTAAAATAGAAAACCAAATAATTGATTTAGCATGGTGTTTACGTATTATTGGAGTATTAAGGGCTGTTAGATACAAATATAAGTATGTCATCGAATTTACATATCCAAGCGATTGTGCAAAGCATTAAAGCAGAAGAACAGTCGCTAAGAAGTCAGTTTCCTATATTGGCTTATCAAAACATGCTGGGCGTATCATTGCTTATGTGTGCAGTGTTGGCCATGTTGCTCGTTGCCGGGCTCTATGCAGTATCTTATATTCCAGCTTGGCTTTGTATTGTTTTGATCGCCTTCATTACGTCTATTTCTCATGAAATTGAACATGATTTGATCCATAAGCTTTACTTTAAGCGCAATCCTGTTGTACATAATTTAATGATGTTAATTGTATGGTTGATGCGGCCAAATACGATTAACCCATGGTATCGACGAAAAATACATTTGCATCATCACAAAGTATCAGGAACTAACCAAGATCTCGAAGAGCGTTTGGTTGGTAATGGTATAAAAAACCCAGCTTTGAGAGTTGTCTCAATTGTTGATGGTTTACTGGGATTGATTATTTCTCATAGAGCGTTTAAACGGGAAATCACAGGGTTCAGATTTTTAAGTATATTTAATGCAGGATTTCCAATCGCAACGGTATATTTTGGTATTTTATACGGGTTTATCATTTTTCACAGCATAGATGGGTTTCTTTACGACACAGCGACACATCCAACTTGGTTAATTGATGTTATGAAGTGGGTAGACTTTTTAATGGTTGTGTTAATTGCACCGAATATAATTCGTTCCTCTAGCTTAAACCTGGTTACGTCTTCAATGCATTATTATGGTGGTGTGGGTAACCTTATGCAACAAACTCAGGTGCTCAATCATTGGGTGTTTTTCCCGTTCCAGTTATTCTGTTTTAACTTTGGAAATACGCATACAATTCACCATTTCTTACCAAATCAGCCATTTTATATTCGACAAATGATCAGCGGTCGAATACTACCAGTCATGAAACACCATGGTGTACGTTTTAACGATATTAAGAGTATAAAGCAGGCTAATTTTTACAGTGCATCAGGATTACAGTCAGATAAAGATATGTAGCGTATTGATGAGGTAATATAGCTTAGATGCTTTTAATATGAGGCTTAGCGCTTTTTACACTATACTCTAGTCGAATATAGCTAAAGCTATTTTGGTCCAACTACATTTTTTCTACACATATTTATAGTGTAATCTGAACAGGGTAAATGTCATAGGGTGGGTAACTTGAATAGGCTAGCGGTTGTTTTTATTGCGTGTATCTCACATTTTTTACTCGTTCAATTTGGTAGTCAGTTTCTCATTCCATTTGGATACGCAAGTGTCATCTGGCCTGCAACAGGTGTTGCGCTCGGGTTATATCTATTAAAAGGCTGGCCGGTTTTAGTGGGTGTATTACTCTCTTTTATCGTTTGCTTGCACAGTGATACTTTAATCAGTGGCTTACCGCCAGAAGTGGTCTATCTTCTCGCTTTGATAAGTACAATTCAGTTATTTATTAGTCGACAGCTTGTTTTACAGTTTTCTCAAGTGCCTATTCGGATCTCTATTCCATTTGAAATAATTAAGTTTTTGTTCATTACAGGGCCTGTCGCAACATTGTTATCGAGTGTTGCGATTTATTGTGTGCTGTCGCTTTATTTGCCATTACCGCAAGAAACGTTGTTATATATCAGCGTGACAAAGTGGGTGGGAGATTTTTTGAGCGTGGTGCTCTTAACGCCTATTTTTCTATTTTTATATCCCAATGTTTTTGTTAAAAAAGCACGAAAAGCATCTGCCGCTATCATGACCAGCTTATTGAGCTTTTCTATAATTTGTTTTGTATATTTTGTATCAAGTAATAACTTTAATCGAGATAAAAAACAGCAATTCATGAGCGGTACCGTATCTTTTGTAGAACAGATAAACAGCACCCAAGCGACTATAAAATTGTACTTAAAGGCACTTGAAGCATACTTTCAAGCAAGTGAACAAGTGACGAAAGAAGAATTTAGTGCTTTTACATCTATAATACAAAACACATCCATTAAAGTGAGAGCAATTGGTTGGATCCCCTTGGTGAAAAACGAGGCGAGAGCGCAATTTGAAGCTAGCATGCAAAGGTTGTATTCAGAAGGTGCCTATATTCAGCAATTGACCGCGACAGGGATTCAAAGTGCACCTGAACAACCTTATTACTTACCCATCTATTACACGTACCCATTGCAAGAAAATAAGTCTGTTATTGGTCTTGATGTGTCTACTCACCCGGTTGCAAGTAAGAGTATTAAACATGCAATTGCGCATCAGAGCTTTGCAGTCACTGATATTTTCACTTTAGTTCAGCAACAAGATAAAACCGACGGCGTGGTGGTGTATTACCCGATTTTTAAAAAGAGCGAGGTACCTAGCTTAGCGTCTTTAATTGGGTTTGTGGAAGTGGTACTAGAGTTAGAGTTGTTATTAGATCCCATGTACACCACAGAGCGTAAAAGTGTATTTACTTATCAAATTAGTTTTGGTGAGGGCAATGTATTTTCTCACCCTAATTATGAAAGCGGGCATTTTATCTCTCATGAAGTCCAATTTACGTTGTTTGATAAGCAAGGCACCATACAGTTTTCCAGCTCTGATAGTTTTGCTTCTCATCTGATTAATTGGGTTGATTTTATTATCGTATTGATAGGCTGTATCTTGGGCGTCATTTGTGTGATGTTTGTATTTTTTATCGTGTCTTTTAATACAAGTTTAGAAAAAAAGGTGAAAGCAAGCACGCATGAACTTATTGAAAAGAATAATGAGTTGGAGCTGGCGAATGAGGCGAAGAACTTGTTTTTAGCAAATGTAAGTCATGAGTATCGTACTCCATTAAATGCCATTATCGGGTTTACGGAATTGGCGACAAAAGAAACGTCAGATCTGCCCACGTTAGATTATTTAGCGAAGATAAACGATGCTTCGAATATTTTGTTAAGCACAGTCAATGACGTATTAGATTTTTCGAAAATGCAGGCGGGTCAATTAGATTTAGATTTAAAGGTGTTTAAGCCATCAGATGTCACCGCGTCAGTTATAGGAATGCTGTCTCATTTGGCTTCTGAGAAGTCGATTACGATTCAATATCAGCATGACGCAAATTATAAAAGCTGGGTCGAAGGGGATGAACTTCGCTTTAAACAAATATTGATTAATTTACTGAACAACGCGCTTAAGTTTACACCCAAAGGCAGTATTCACCTTGATTGTAAATGTGTTGAAATAAATGATAATGCTACAGAGCTCACTATCAAAGTGCGTGATACGGGAATTGGCATTAAAGAAGAAGATCAACAACGATTGTTTAACGCATTTGCACAAGCACAAAGCTCAACAACACGGAACTATGGCGGTACCGGGCTTGGCCTTTCTATTGTAAAGCAGTTATGTATTTTAATGGGAGGAGGGATCTCTGTTACGAGTCAAGAGAATGTTGGCAGTGAATTTACCGTGGTTTTAAAACTCAAAGGGGTGACTGCGGAGCAGGTTGCACTGCAAGAAAATAGCGTTGAAAGCGATGCCGGGCAACAGGGCCATCATTTTCAAGGAATGCGTGTTTTAGTTGTAGAAGATAATAAAATCAATCAGATTGTGGTACAAAAGCACCTAAGGAATTTAGGGTTAGACTGTGATTTCGCAAATGACGGTCAACAGGCTTTAGAGTATTTAAAAGCACAACAACCCGACTTAATTTTGATGGATTTACAAATGCCTGTTATGGATGGCTTTACTGCATCAGCCCACATCAAAAATGATGAAGCGTTAAAACATATTTCAATAGTGATACTCAGTGCCAGTGTTGGTAAAGAAGAGAAGCAACAAGCCGCGAGGTTAGGCATTGAAGATTTCATTCATAAGCCATATCAACAAAGTGATCTAGTGAGGGTATTAAATAAATATGCGAGCTGAATGAGCTCTGCATGATTTGAATTACTTCTTTTTAATACCCGACACAATGACTTGGTTTACGACTATTGAAATGCTGATTCAACGAGACTAAGGTATTGACCCTCACAATCTAACTCAATGGTGACCCCAAGTGGTAGTATGAGTTGTGGGTCGGTGTGGCCGAAGTCTAAATTACATATAATGGGTAAATCACAAACGTTGAATTCATCTTTAACCACCGCTTGAACTGTGTTTATTAACGCTAATTGTTCGTCTGTATTATAGTCTCTGGGTCTACCAATCATGAGGCCTGATAGTTGCTCAAAAACCCCCATAACCCCATAGTTTCTTAACCAGTAGCGCACATAGTCGATACTTGGTTTGTCTTCTGAAGTTTCTAAAAATAGCACTTTATTGTGCCAAAAGTGAGGTTTTGGCCAATATTTAGTCCCTTTGAGCATTTCAAGTACTTCAATACATCCACCAAAAAGTTGCCCTCTAACACGGCCGGTACCTTGAACAAAAGTGGGACCTGGATTTGTAATTGGTGAATTGAGTTGACCTGTAAGTGCCATTTTATGCCAGTCAGGGTAGCCGTGATGATATTGAGAAAATGCTGGTAACACGTATTGCTGTTCCGCAGATAAGAGCTGTTTGGCTAGGTAACGTTGATAGTCAGCACTGTGATTATGTAGTTGCGCAAAGCCAGCCATAATAGACGGGCCGTTAAAAGTAACTAAGCCGTGTTGGTTAAGGTAGGTTGTAATGGTGGTAATATCTGAAAAGCCCATAAAAAACTTAGAGTTGGCTAGAATAGTATCTAAATCTAAATATTGTAACAATCGAGCTGAATCTGAACCGCCAATCGTCGCAATTATGCCATCAACGTCAGTATTGGCAAACGCGGCGTTGATGTCATCAGCACGCATTTTTGGATTTGCAAAAAGGTGGTCATTATGTGCTTTAGCACTAGGATACTCGACAATATTAAATCCCATTGCTGTTAGGTTCTTAATACCCATTTGGTAAATATGAGGGAATATTGAAGGGCCGCCCCAAGAAGGCGACACAATGGCGAGTGTTGCACCCTGAGTAAGTGATTTTGGTTTAATTTTTTTCATGACCAGCTCCTTAGCGTTTGATGGCTAAAGACATTAACACATTGATTGTGAGTTTCTAGTGCGCCATGATGAACTTAAAGCAAAGCGTATGAAGCTTTGCTTTATAGAATTTAGTTAATAACGCCATTAACTAATACGGTGGGGAGGAATATCTGATTTAAGTAAATGACTGTTTTCTAGATACAAGGTGCCTTGATAAACGGTTTCCCCGTCAGAACTAAATTCGAACATAAATTGGCTTTTAATTCCAGGTTTACCGCTGCGCAAAATACCTAGGCGTCTTTTTTGACATGCAACGCTTAGTAATTGTACTTGTAATCGCTCAGCTTGACGTTCAGCATGCTGTTTGGCCGATTCAGCAAACTGGCGACTAAACCAAAAGAATGCGATCACGGCACCTGTGAGTATAAAAATCCAAAGTGTTGCCATTTAAGAAAATAACCTACCAATTGCACGAGACAAGGTCTCACTGCGATTTTCTGCTCTAAGAATACTTAAAACATGAGGGCGAAGGCTTGGAATTGCAACCAGATCAGCAAAAATACTTGTAAATAAACCATCAACTTGTGTGTTATGTGCAGCTTTATCTAACAAGATAAATAATCGGCTTTGCTCATTGAAAGCCTCCCAGCAACGGCCAGTTAAAGTCAGCAGTATATCTGCTTCGTTGGCGAGTTCATCCGCCAATATCAAATCAGTCGCTTGCAGTAATAACCCCTGTGCTTTAGTTGCTGATAGTGCTCTTAAATTACAGATAAGTATATCGAGCTGTTTATTTCTTAGCGCGCTTATACAGTCGTTGTAAAATAGTTCACTTAAATGAGTATCGGTTGGCACATGCTCAAGCATCGCGCTTAAAGGTTGTTTCACTTGAATTGGCAGTGATGACCAAACAGAGTGTAAGTTTTTGGCATTATGGCTGTGCGCTAGGCGAAATGCAAAGTCGGCCAAACCCTGTACCGCAACATTTTGCCAAGCGTTTTCAGGTAGCTTACCCGCAAAATATAATTCGGCATACTCATAATACTGTGATGCAGGACGATTTATCTCTCGTTTGAGTAATGCATTGAATGCGGCAAGTTTATTTGCATTCGGTGTAAAAACGTAAGGGTTGTTATCAAGTTTACCCTGAGCTTGTTCACCGGTAATTTCTGTACCAAGCGCTTCTAGTACCATATTTGCAAAGTGGTCTCGACTTGCTGCGACCAATTTACTCTGTTCATCAAGTGGTAACTTTAAAAACCAGACATATGGGTCTAACGTGGCATTATTGTCCCAAAATTGAATCGCAATAAGTGCATGCCCTGCCAGTGGGTAGGGGTAAGGAATTAATGTGCCCTCAATTTGCGCAAATTGTTTTTTGTCGATTTTGGTGATCCTGCGACCAATATCATAAGCTCGCCATTGAGTACCTGCGGCTGAAAGGAGTTGGCCAAGAGTGGAGATTTGCGCTGTCATAATTCATGCTAAATTGGGGAATATGTGCCAGATTATACCTGCAATTTACGGCGCTTGTAAGCTTGTGCTGGGGATTGCTATTGAGCTTGGGTATAATTGTCCAATTATTTGTAATATTGGGCCTTTAGCGAGTGCAAAAAATGGCAAAAAAGAATCAAGTGGACGCGTTGCTAACGCAGTTGGCGCAAGAGCTGACGCAGGCAGAGCTTTGGCAGTATACACCGATAGAGCCTCGCAAACTGCTTTCTAGCGAGCCTTTTTGTTGTGATACGTTACAGTTTGAACAATGGCTACAATTTATTTTTATCCCGAAAATACGCCAATTGATAGTGACGGGGGCATCGTTACCAAACAATATATCGATTGCACCCATGGCAGAAATACACTATTCAAAACTGGCTTGTTTTTTGCCTTTGCACCGCGTGCTTAGCGAATTAGATGCGATACTGAGTGGGAGATAAGAGATGTTAGAAATCATCTATCAAGATAAAGATTATGTAGCAATAAACAAGCCTTCAGGGCTATTAGTACATCGCTCACTACTCGATAAAAGAGAAACCCAATTCGCAGTACAAATGCTAAGAGACCAACTCGGTCAACATGTTTTTCCAGTGCACCGTTTAGATAGGCCTACATCTGGTGTGTTGTTATTTGCATTGAGCTCAGAAGCGGCTCGCGATATGAATCAGGTTTTTATCGATGGCAATATTGAAAAGCGTTATCTGGCATTAGTGCGTGGCTTTGCGCCAGAGTCGACATTTATAGATAGGCCATTAAAAGAAGAACTTGATAAAATAGCAGATAAATTCGCAGATCAAGATAAAGCCCCGCAAGAGGCGCAAACACAGTTTAATTGCTTACATAAAGCGAGTTTACCAATCCCTTTTGGTAAGTATCCATCTATCCGTTATTCATTGGTAGAGTGTTTTCCAAAAACAGGTAGAAAGCACCAAATTCGCCGTCATTTAAATTATTTATCAACACCAATTATTGGCGATGTAAATCACGGCGATAACAAACATAATCATTTCTTTGTTGAGCATTTTAGCTATCGCCGCTTAATGTTGTTTGCAAGTTCGTTAAAATTTATCCATCCTTATACGCATAAATCAGTAACAATAAGCGCTGAGTTGGGTGAGCAAATGCTGGCAGTTTGCGACCAATTAGGCTGGCCTAACCAAGAGAAGGATTATGAATAATGGCAGTCGTGTCAATTTTTGTCGGTAGTATGTATGGTAATGCAGATAATTTAGCTGCAGAGATTAAAAAAGCATTGCTCGCTCAAGGTCATGAGGCGGCAGTGTATGACAGTGGTACATTAGAGCAAATCAAACAATCAGATAATATTTTGTTTGTATCATCGACAACAGGATCTGGTGATATTCCTGATAATTTAGAACCGCTTATATCTCAAATGCATAGCCAAGCACCCATGCTTACAGGAAAGAAGGTCGGGGTAGTTGCATTGGGAGATCGTAGCTATGGAGAAACTTTTTGTGGTGCTGGTCGCCAAATCGATGAACTTATACGCGGGCTAGATGCGACGAGTGTGACGTCCAGGTTAGACATCGATGCGGGAGAGTATTTTGAGCCATGGGAACCGACTGAGTTATGGCTAAGGAGTTGGCAGCAAGCTTTATAATGCCATGATATACAAAAGTAAACATTAAAATGGCGCACATGATGAGCGCCCTTTTATGTCCAATGGCTAGGGGCAGTTGATCTTTGCTGTTCTATTTTTGTTCTCTTTGAGCATGCTTTTATCGCGGTGCTTAATGTGTGGCTTAGTGATCTAAGCGAATATT
>NZ_JAGJEF010000045.1:0-39866 GCF_018100875.1 Pseudoalteromonas sp. MMG012 | reverse complement strand
ATCCACGCAGAGTTACACAAATAAACAAAACCTTCATCAGGCGAATTAGAGTAATACATAGGCCATCCCGTTAGACGCCTATCATCTTTAAAGTTAACAGTGATATAACGATCTGACGTAGTAAAAACATCATCCCAAGCCGTATCTCTAGATGTTTTATTTGTAACTTTTAACGTTCTTAAAAAATGCATATGTAAATCATTATGTATAACAAAGCCCACAATTAAAGGCACGGCAACAGCAGAAATTAGAGTAACAATTATTAACTTAAGGTCAGCGGAATATGTATAGCTATATGTTCCCTGTATATTCTTAACTACAGAGAATAGAGGTTGCCATTTATAAATAGTATCAACGATGACAAAGCTAATAAATGAATAAATCAGTACATCTAAAAATATATTGAATTTTCCCTTTTCATATTTACGCTCGATCAAACCGATTATCCTTGCACTCAATAAGCCAGGAAACAATAAAAGAAGTAAATTCAATGTCTCATAAGTTAACTTCATATCACCCTTCAATATAACGAAACCGTAGAGTTACTCTGAACTCTAAATCAGTCATGTTTTTATAAAAATGGCAAAAACGACCTTATACGTGAGTGTTTTTTAGGCCACACCTTAAAATTCATCTTCGTCCACTATAGAACAGCTAAAGCATCAAAGCATTTGGAAACATCGGGTGGTCATCCTTAACGGCCACCTGAAGTACTTTATAAAAATTCAGTGCAGTGAAATAAAAGGGGTCTTAGTAATTGATTTTATGAAACAAGAACTTGCCCCTTTTTTAAAAGTCCAAAGGGAATATTTACTTAGAGTAATCCCTAATTGCCGCAACTATGCTCTCAGTATTCCAACCCACATCAGTTATTGATCTGCTAGATACCGTAGTTGAAATACGCTCCTGACCCCTAGGTATTACACCTACTATCGGCACTTTCAAATCCAAAGCCTTATCGAGCTCCCACTCCATCCAATCACTATGACTTGCATACATGCCAGCAAGTCCTAAAACAATGTCTGAATTATCAATTTTTTCACGCAAACGTCTCTTTATATAATCTGCGTTGCTAGAGTTAATAGGTTCATCCTTGCTTACTTCCTCAAACTCAACGTTGAAATAACCACGTTCCTTCAATAGATTATGTAAACGTGTTAATGCATCCGAATTTTGCCACGAGTGACTAATAAAAATACTATATGTTTTTGCCATTTTTAATCCTTTATTAACTAAATTGAAAATACACATTATAAATACTTAAGTAAGGCTATAAAAACCATCAAAGCCTCATTAAAATATTACACTAGCTATTCTGCCTAGCAGACCATTGAGTGTGTTCCCTTGAAAATGCTTGCTCTGAATTAATAACGAAACTTGACAAGTCTCCATCAGATTGTACATCCTCTGACAACCCTCTTATAATACCTATCTCTTGCGCCGTTAATGAATATGCTGAAGATAATTCATTAAATTTTTTAATTTGCATCCACCCAATTACAAAAGCAGCCATAACCACTAGAACGTCTGTTGGCCAATAATTCCATTCAGGGTATGCAATCCTAAGTAATACACATAAAATCGCTAACAATTGAGTCGAAATCAAACATACAAACCAATGTCTCTGCTTTTTTTTATTGAATGCCGCTTTTTTTGTATACCATAGTCGCTGTTCATCAACTCGAAACTTCAAGTAATAATCTTTTCGCTGCTCCAGGCACAATGAACGAACTTCATTCATTTCATCTGTTATCTGACCTCCAGTATCCTCATGCTCACTAATCGCTTCACCGAGTTCTCGATTGGCTTTAATTATCCCATTAAGTAGATTGCGAAATTCAGTTTTTGGTATTTGAACAGCATCTGCGTTCTCAAATGGAGAAGCTCGCATACAATAACGCCATGTGGATGTTTTTATTGATTCAGCTACGGCTCTACCGTTATACCAAGTTTTTTCGTATTTCTTAATACCTAACAATATTGAGAGTCCCAAAGCTAACAAGAAAACTAAAGCCATAATAATACTATACAATTTATTCGGCATAACATTAATTGCTAATGCAGTGCCGATGACCAACAATACAGCATGAGCCATAGTTAGCCGTAAAAATTTGTTTTGAGCTTTTAGTGAAGCTGCATCAGCAACTTTGTATAAAGACGGATAATTCAAAAAAACCTCCAAAATCAACTCAATAGAAAACCAATTCTCACATTAATATATTCACCATTCATAAATCCAGACATCATCAATATTAATAATCTTACAAGGATGTTTTTCTTCATATTCATTGTTATTTTTCTGACAAGATATTAATGCACTGCGTACTGCATGCTCTTTTGATGTACGACTAGATTTCCAGCCCCAAGAACCAACATCAGACTGAGCAAAAGCTTTATATGACATAGCTTTTTAGTATTTATTATACGAATCTAAAGCTTTTTTGGTCACAATCAAATTATCGCCTTTTAAATTATTAACCTTAACTTCATAAAGTGCATTGTCATAAATATCTTCGGATGTTGCACATCCAGCAATGGCCATTGATAACACTAAAAAAAACAACCTCATAAAACACCTTTCAATATATATAAATTTATAAAAATCAAAAAACGAGCTCACCAACCTAGAAATAAATTATTATTCAAAACAAATTACCAACTTCCTTATAAACAGTTAATTTAACGCCTTTCTCAAACCATGCTCTGTAAAACCATACACCCATGTGACTTCACACCCAAGTAAGGCTGGAGGTGATTTGAAATGACGCTTTTCCTTTATAGCGATTATATTCTTACATAGCTTTTTCGCTTGCTCAATTTCCCATTCAACCCAATCGCGTTCATGAGTATCTTCCCCGACAAAAACTATAAAGTTATTCGCCTTTCCTATGCGTTCTTTTATTTTTCTTTTAATGTAACTTTCATTATCACTTTTTATATTAACACCTGTGGACTCATCCTCTATTTTCAAATCAAACTTGTTGTTATTTGCCCAAGCAACAATAAGGTTTTTATAATGGCTATCACCTTTTGAATAATAACTAATAAATACACTCTTGGGATCATCTTTAAAATGAAAAAGCCTAGCTATGCCAGCTAAACCAAGAGTAAAAAGAAATAAAGGAGGTATTGACATAACTTTACAATCTCAAAATAAAAAATGCATCAAGGTAATATTAATAGGTTCATTTAACAACCTGAATAGAAAAACTTTTTTCTGATAAAGGTGATACTTCCAACCGTTCACAATAATGCTGAAAACGTGAGTCCCATTCACGTTTAGCATCAATTCTTTTTTCAATCGGTAAAGTACTTAATTTTTTATAGTCATTTAGTAATAACATAGCTAGGTCAGGTAATGGAATATCTTTTTCAGACTTCTCGAAAGCAACTGAAGCTAATATTACAACCGTTAAAAGCATACATAAGATTGCTATGGGTAGTTCGATGTACATCTATAAGCCCAGTTAAGTCTAAATTTGAATGCAAAACCTGACGCTATTAAAATAGCAGTCACATTAACCAATGAAGAGTAAACAACGTAGAACCAATGTGACGGATAGCGCATTTCAAATGCCAGATAATGCATTATAAGGTACGAGCACATATTGATTGTGGTCATCAAAAAGGCAAACTTCACCGCTTTATGGTGTAACGTTTTGGTCAACGTATGAATTGCAAAAATGGTGAAGATGGTAAACGCATCAAAAATCACCCAATTTAAGTAATACGCATTCCACGCGAGGTACTTTCCCCCTTCATCAATCACATCGCCCATAAAGAAGCCTGTACCATATGAGAAGGCATAAACGAGAGAGGCTATTTTCAAAGAACGAGAATCACTGCGTTTAAAAAAAACATAAAGCGCCGCTAGAACAAACGCAAAAAAAACCACTGTATCTATGGCTATAATGTATGACCATGAGTTAATAAGGTTTACATCGAGCATATCGATTTTATCCGCCAAGCTTTACTATTGGTGTTGGCTGTACAATGCTGCGTTTTTTCGGAACAACCACCGCCCCCCCACCTCTACCACCTGAGATTTCAAGTAATTGTTTGGATGTTACTTTTTGAGGTTTGTTTGGTACAACTACCGCGCCACCATCACGGCCGCCAGTAACTTTGAGTAATTGCTTAGGTGTTAAAATAATTGATTTAGACTGTACCATCGCTGTAATCTCCTTATGTTGCGAACTTTCGCATATTAAAATTATGTTAACTTTAAGTCAATAAGGTTGAGTTGGATGGCAATTAAAAAAGTAGATAAAGGATACTATCTCGACGCACGTCCTTGGGGTAAAAATGGTAAACGAATACAGCGCACCTTCCCAACCAAAGGCGAAGCGCAAAGGTATTTAAACCATATAGTTCACCAAGCTGAAGAAAAGCCATGGAAGCAAACCAAAGAAGACAAAAGACGGCTACAAACGATTGTCGATAGGTGGTATGACCTACACGGGCAAACTTATACGCAACCTGAGCGAACTAAAAACAAACTTGACGCAATAGTCATTGCGCTTAAAAACCCAATAGCTGAACAATTACTACCACAAGACTATACCGAGTGGCGTGGTAAACGTCTAACAAGCGGCATATCCCCAAAGACAACCAATAATGAACTGACACTTTTGAAAGGCGTGTATAACAAACTGATTGAAATTGGCGATATTACTTACATCAACCCTATTGCCAAAGTTCAAAAAATTAAGCTGCAACAAACCGAACTGTCGTTTCTGACTCACGACGACATAAAAGTTTTATTCAAAGCAATAGAGTCTGCTCGGCATACTGATTTAGAAGTGGTGACAAAAATTTGTTTGAGCACTGGCGCGCGAATATCCGAAGCGTGCAATTTACAAGGTGCTAATGTGATCAAGTCAGGTAATACCTACAAACTCACATTTACAAAAACAAAAGGTAAAAAGAATCGTACCGTGCCAATCAATAAATCTCTTTACGACGCAATACCAAAAAAATCAGGACCACTTTTCACTGATTGTCGGAAAGCGTTTGAACGTGCAATTGATAGATCTGATATTCAATTACCTAAAGGCCAATGCACACACGTAATGCGCCATACGTTCGCCAGTCATTTTATGATGAACGGAGGCAATATATTAGTCCTTCAACAAATTCTCGGTCATGCTAAGATTGAGCAAACTATGGTGTATGCGCATTTTAGCCCAAGTCACTTGGATGATGCGATTAGGTTAAACCCACTGAATAATAAATGTAATTAAAGGATATATGAATGAACGTTTTTTTAAGCTGGTCGGGAGACAGAAGCAAAGCGGTAGCAGATTTGCTAGACGATTGGTTCCAGTGCGTATTGCAAGCTTTAGACCCTTGGATGTCGTCAAAAGATATTGAACGTGGTTCTCTATGGTTCTCTGAAATTAATGACCAATTGCAAGATACATCGATAGGCGTTATCTGCCTAACGCAAGAAAATAAAAACAAGCCATGGATACTTTTTGAGGCTGGTGCATTAGCAAAAGGCTTAGCTGATAATCGCATTTGTACTTTTCTTATCGATTTGGAACCCATCGATGTAGGTACTCCGTTATCACAGTTTAATCATACATTGCCGAACAAAGATAGTATGTTTCAACTTGTGAGGACGTTAAATAATACTCTTAAAGACAAAGGACTAAATGACAAGACACTAGAGACTGTTTTCAACACTTACTGGGAACAATTTGAAAAACAGTTTAAAGCTATCTTAAAAAACACCCCAGAAGTTGAAGAACCTACAACTAGAACTGAAAATGATATTTTGAAGGAGATTTTAGCGACTACCCGTAGTATGGAATCTAGAGTTAGGCGTCTCGAAGGTAGTGGACACTATAGTGAAGAGCGCAAGATAGATAAAGATATAACGAGCACACAAGCTTTCATAGTGAGCAAACTAGCCAAAGGTGTAAGTGAATCAAGTATAGTTCGCAGCTTAATACGTAATTTCGGCATAACAGAAATAGAGGCGCTCAACAGTGTCAATAATGCTCAGATCAGCGCTGCCCTAAATTCGAAGTAGCATCCACCTTTCATCCACTTTCAATAGACTCCATGAGATTAAGATAGCCTAAAATAGATTTATCACTATGATTTATCTATAAATAGCACTAACAGCTAGGCAGAAAAAGAAATCGACGCTTTCCGGACAGGGGTTTCCCCCCAGCTCCACCACTTTAAAGTGTTGTAAAACAGCCTGTTAGAGAGAAATCTTTAACAGGCTTTTTTTTGTCTGCTATTTCTATTACAAATCACAATATGCTAAGTTTAATCAACGCACACTTCCCCTCTAAAGTTAGGGTGATACACATAATCGAGTTCAGCAATTCAGGTACCTCTCAAAGTCAATTTTGAATGCATTGAAACATAAAGCTAAAAGAGGAGGCGGGCGGCAATAAACCGCCGAAAATTTCACCTACGGGCAAGCTTTCGGCAAACGCCTCCTCACCTTTATTGCCACCATAAAGTCATTCAAGTAAACCATTTATCCGTGTTGTTATCATATTTAATTAAATCAGATAGTTAGTTTTTTTATGCGACTACAATTTAAAGGGCATACGTAATTTTACATTTAGATAACAAAAGGTGTACAACTGGAACGGCTATTGCTTATTAAAATAGAGATAAGTCAATTTAAGGATATGAAATGATTAACCCTATCGGCATTACAAATTACCAGTCAGTCTCTGCGACACAATCAAGTCAATATGTGCAAAAGCATGCTGCACCTGAGATGAGCGATAGCCACGCCGAGTCTGCAAATTCATTGAGTTTCCCTGATAGAACACATGACTTCACAAACATGACACTTGAAGAGCAATCTAAAGCGGCTCAAGACCTTTATGTTCAAGGGGTTATTTCAATGGGCGAGCATGCTTTCATGACCGGGAAATATGGTTTAATCGAGCATGATGGTCAATTGGGTGGAACGACGCTTGCACAAGCAAAGAGTGAAAAAATCAATGTGATTGACACCATGAAAGACAACCTTGCCGCCGTTAAAAGTCAGGCTGGTGGCGATTCTGAAGTGGTAAAAAACTATCATTCCCTGATACGAAAGTTAGAAGTATATCAATTTGGATTGAATGCGAGCGCCTAACTGCTCACATTCAATTTTCCGCTTTTAAAAAGCCATATTAACGAATAAATAAACGATCACTTTCCTGATTGTATGGAAAGTTAATCGAAGTCCCGTTATAAGTCGCATTACCGCTCGTAAAGTCTGTCATAGGGTTTTTCCAATAATTTATCCACCCAATGACCGTATTGCCTGAATCTTTAACTGGCTCCGAGGTTTCTAATTTTAGTGTTGTGCCATTGATTTGAAAGCGTCGCGACGAAGGTTGAGCATAGCCATATTCAAGGGTTAATGCATAAAACTGACCGCCATGATCCTGGTTTGTAGAAAAAGCGTTTTGGTCAACGTAATCCCATTTACGGTACAGTGCAGAATAAACACCGCGGATCTCCAAATAAGTAATTTTTGGCGCTGGTGCAAGTGGTACTATTTCACCATTTTGACCCAATGACTCTACATAAAGCTGATAATTAGCATGATTTTCCCTTATCTCATGTTTTAGTAAATCAACATATTCTTGAAGTTCATAATCATGTTGCAAATTTTCTATACTTGGCAACTCATTGGCAATCGTAGAGCCTGCGCTACACAGTGTTAATGCACAAATTAACTTGTTCATAACCTTTTCCTTTTGTTTAATGAATGTTTATAGAAACCTCCTTAACTATAAGTTACCCCCAACAGTCGATGTATTAGACTTTAATGTAATGTGGCCTACTATCCGAAATTTTACTACTTTCCACAAACGGTCAATTTTGACTACCGCCATTATTTAAATAGGTTCAAAAATGAAGAAGCCCAATCGCGGCTGCTTAGTAATGATTTATTATTCTCGCACTGATCTTGGTACATCACTCATCTCTAAATAGGCCACGATTGCTCAAGTGGGGGGCCTTGTCGGAGTTCCCGTCGAAAGGTGCACGATGCTTTGTTGCTTATTGGACGTGCAAAAGTAGAAAAAGATATTGGGGCTAGCTAAGAGTCAGAATAATAAAGTCAGTGTGAATCATGTAAACTATACAAATAACAGAATTATTGACATGGTCGAGCTAAGCGGAACACCACGGCGATTGTCTCTACACTAGTTAGTAGGTGCGCTTTCCCTAAGCCGTAACATGAAATAAACGTGCTCTTCCCACACTAAAGTCAGCTGTTAAAATTTTAAAACGTTACCATTTAATGGTCTTATTTCATTCTGCAATCTGTTTTATCTGAGTAATTAACCATTTATAGAGTGGGTCATGTGCCACTTTAGGGTGCCAAGCAATAACCGCATCAAAACCTGGCGGATATTGTGTGAGTTTAATTTCTCTAAGTCGGCTATCAGGCAACATTCTACTGGGAATAAACGCGATAACATTTGACTTGTACACGTATTCACATAACATGGTAAACGAGGGTATTGAAGCAACAATGTTTCTATTCACGTGATGACGCTTAAACCAATCAGTTGAGGAGCCTCTTAAGTTAGGTCGTGATGGCGACACAATGACGTGTTCATACTGATTTAAGTCGGTAATGTGAGCGAGGGTTATTGGCGCGTTAGCCGCGCTCGATACCAGTTTATATTGCTCATTAAAAAGCGTCTCACAAGGCAAGTTATCTGACAAAAAATCAGGGATCGTGATGGCTAAGTCAACATCACCCGCTGTTAATGATTGTGTTAAAGTTTCAATTTCTAACTCTGTAATGATCAGTTTAATCCCAGGTGCTACTCGCCTAATATGGCTAAATAGCGCTGTGGTGATCACTTGCTGCGCATAATCTGTGGCTGAAATGACAATCGTTTTATTGATATTTTTGGCGTTAAATTCTTCAGGTTGAACGCTATCTTCTAATGCTTTAACAATGTCTTTCAACATCAATCCTAGTTTTATTGCTTTCGGAGTGGGTGCCACACCATGTCCATGCCTTACGAACAATGTATCTTGGAAAATATCTCGCAATATTTTTAGCTGTATGCTCACCGCTTGTTGGCTCACCGCTTGTTGGCTCACGTTGAGTGATTCTGCAACTCTACTGATACTCTTTTTATCAAGTAACAGTAGCAATAACCGCATTTGTCTTACATCCAACTTTTCTAACATATTACCAATTTCCCGTTACTCGCCCACCCGACAAAAACAACTATTTACTTGTATATAATACAACATACACAACATATCAATAGTATCAATGTTTATCTAAAATGAGCGCCATCTTGTTAGAACGATGTCGGTTCTAACCAATAACAATTTCCGTATTTATCAAATACAATTTTTCTAGGAAACTTTAATGATGCAATCTATAAAACTCAAAAAATCCGGCGGCTTAGAGCATATTTATGTTGCCAATGACCTTGAGTCAAATGCCCCAGAAAAAGGCGAAATTAAAGTCAAAATCCATGCAAGCTCGTTGAACTACCATGATTATTTAGTTGCCTCAGGTGCAATGGAAACAGCACAAGACCGGGTATTGCTGTCTGATGGTGCGGGCGTTGTTGTTGCTGTTGGTGAAGGGGTAACGGAGTTCAGCGTGGGTGATAACGTGGTCTCAACTTTTTTCCCGCAATGGCAATCTGGTCAAGCAAATGCCGACGTCGGCAATTTTAGCCAAACACCAGGCGATGGTGCAGAAGGTCTTGCTGCAGAATATGTGACACGTGCAACCTCGGCATTCACGCTTGCACCACAAGGGTGGAGCCATGAAGAGTCAGCAACCATAACGACGGCGGGTCTGACTGCATGGCGCGCTTTGGTAACAGACGGCAATTTAAAAGCAGGCGATACCATAGTTACCCTAGGTACAGGCGGCGTGTCGATTGCGGCATTGCAAATTGGTAAAATGTTTGGTGCCAAAGTCATTGTAACTTCATCATCAAACGAAAAAATCGAAAAAGCCAAAGCGCTTGGTGCATTTGCAGGGGTTAATTATAAAGAACACCCTGAGTGGGCTAAAGAAGTGTTAGCTATCACTCATGGTAAAGGGGCTGACCATGTGATTGAAGTCGGTGGACCAGGTACACTTGCGCAGTCGGTTGAGGCCGTTGCCGTGGGCGGTAAAATATCATTAATTGGTGTTTTAACTGGATTTGCAGGTGAATTGCCAATCGGTGTACTCATGTTTAAACAAGCGCGACTACAGGGAATGCTAGTGGGTAGCCGGACTGACCAACAAGATTATGTTAGAGCATTGGAAAGCAATAACGTCCGCCCAGTTGTTGATAAGGTGTTTAAATACGCAGAACTTGGTAAAGCCTTTGAACATCAAATCAATGGTGCACACTTTGGTAAAATTTGTGTTCAGTGGTAGCTAGTTAACCTCAGCTCTGGATAAGCGAATTTGCCCAATAAAGCTATTTTTTCACTCTCGGCGTTGCTTTCATTTGTAATAGCCCGCTATTACAAATGAAAGCGCCTTGATATTGAACAAAATATCATCATTGGATTGGACGTAAGTTTGTTTACAAAACATTTTCTATTCCAAAACCCTTATCCAAACCTGAGATTAGTTAAATTCTCGCCAGTGAGAACATCACATTCCCACTGGCGATTAAACGCTGTAAATCGTCCTAAGTAATAGGTAGTCATAGCGTATCTTTCAACAAACCTTGTAACACCCAATTTACTTAAACTCGGACCATTTAGTATTCCCTGCACCGTGTTACCGCTTCGTGCTATCTATCGCAACCCATTGCATTTCACGTGATAATATAACAAAATATTTTTACCATAAATTATTGAATAACACACATGAACACACCGGGATTCAAGCACCTAATTACAGGGCTCGTTTGCAGCTCAGCTTTACTTGGCTGCCAAACAGTTACGACTACGACCAGCACACAAACAACAAACGACTTAGTGGTGGCTACGTGGAATATTGAACACTTAGCAGCGCAAAACAATCAAGGTTGCAAAGGCCGTGAAAACAGTGATTATGCAGCACTCACCGCTTACAAAAACCGCGTAGACGCGGATATATATGCACTACAAGAAGTCGGTTCCGTGGCTGCCGTACATAGAGTATTTGATTCAGCTGACTGGCAAGTCTTCATCTCTAATAGGGAGGATTCGCCAAGTTATACATGCCGAGGCAGCGATCAATCGTCAACGCAACAAAAAGTCGCGTATGCTGTCAAAAAAACCATTTCGGTTAAAGCCGTTACAAACCTTGATGCGCTTAGCGCTCCTCAGTTTGGGCTGCGTCATGCATTACAACTTAATATTGAATATGCAGGAAAACCACTATCACTCATTAATTTCCATTTAAAAAGTGGCTGTTTTGTTGATAACTATTTAGATAGCGACCGAAAAAGTTGTGGCATATTGGCTCAGCAGGCGAAGATTTTAAGAGATACACTTAGCAAGCAACAAAAAAGCCAGCCTAATTTGGTATTGCTAGGCGATTTCAACCACCGACTAGCAAACACGAACAACCGTTTGCGTGCTGATTTAGGGTTCACCCACTTAGGTAACGAAAGCGTATGGGTTAATACCACTGATAATGTGCAGGGATGCCATCCAAAGTATCCTGCCCCTATTGACCATATTATTATATCGTCGTCATTAGTACAGCATCTTGATAAACCAAAGTCACAGTTTCACTACTTTGAAGATATGACCCAAAACAACATGCTTAGCGACCATTGTGCTTTAACGTTACGCTTTAATTTTTAAGAGGAAGCTGGTCCAACGTCTGCGTTTGGGCCAGCATTGGCAGAATACTGGTTTATACTATGGCTTACGTGCTTTGATAGCGTAAATTAAAGGGACTTGCTGCCCTTTGTGCTGCATTTGATAACGCTTTTCTGCGACCAGCTTTAGTCCGTCAAAACAATCATAAGGGTTATATGCATGCTCTTCAAACAGCTCTATTATCAAACCTGAGTTGATCAGTGCGCTGATCACACTGCTCAGTGAATGTGGCCAAGTGATCACTTGAGACACTTGCCCGTCACAATTTTCAGTATATGTGGCTTCTTCTTCAATATCAGGCTCGCTCTTAGGAAAATAAGCATACCCAGACAACAAATCATTAAACGTATGGAACTCAACTAAATGAAACTCTCCACCACATTTTAATGCGTTAACAATACCACGTGCCCAATGCGTTAAATCTGGTAACCAACACAACACTCCGTAAGAGGTGTACACAATATCAAATTGCTGAGTATTCGCATCACCAAAATGGCATACATCATCACACACAAATGTTGCATTGAGGCCAAGTTGTTCATTCAATGCTATTGCTTCATTGATCGCAGCTGAAGACAAATCTACCCCCGTCACATCTGCCCCAAGCCTGGCCAAAGACAAAGAGTCTTGCCCAAAATGGCACTGCAAATGTAGGAGGCTTTTACCCTTTACATTTCCCAACTGATTTATTTCAATGTCATTCAGTGACGACTGCCCTTGTATAAAACCGTCTACATCATAAAACTTTGACTTAACATGTAGCTTTGTCCGCTTATCCCATGTTGTTTTATTTATGTCTAAATAGTTCATAATTGACTCTTTTAATCAAGCTAAAACATAAGTTAATGATTGGGGATGCACTATTCAATCATGTCTCTAGAGCGTGTTTATCTTTGCTGTTTTTTTTCAGCAGTGTGTTGACGATTTAGGCAAGGCAGAGGCTTCGTAGCATAGTTATTCTATGTGAGTTAGCCGATAACGCTGAACAAATCGTCAATACGCCCTAGTCAAAATTAATCAAAAATAAACCCAGTGCCAATTATTTGCGACAAAATAAAACTTAGGTACAAGGGACCTTTGCACACAAGCGATAATTACGAATATGGCAAGCGATTATTAATCCAGAACCGATCAAGGTAACCACCCGCTCCATCATCTCCCCCAGCACATCATGACCAAATACAACCGCAAACACCAAACAGCTCAGTCCAGTTAAACCTACAATCAATACATGCCATGCTCTATGCCGCTTACAGCCAATACTGAGTGCTACAAAACTTATCACCAATGCACCGCACACTAAATATTGATGAACAGCCTCATCAGCTAGAAATCCCAACCCTATTGAGGGTATGAGTACCAACAATAGGGGTAAAAATATACAGTGTGCTATACAGAGCATTGACACGCCGATAGCAGTCTGATCCATCCGCTTTTGTGTGTATTTCATCGTAGTTCACCTTACGTGTATGATTATGGTTAACCCAAGCTGTTTTGCTTGATGTAAAAAAGCCCGCAGAGCGGGCTAAACTTCACAGGGTAAAACTTAGTACAACAAATTAATCCGTTTGCCTAGTGGCCATGATCATCTGATTCAGTCGCAATACCTAGCCATAACAGTTTGTTAGGTACTATATCTAGCTCAAAAGTATGCACCACTTCGCCATTTTCTAAATCTATTGCGACAATGTGCTGGTTAATTGGGTCGCTCACATACACCACTTGCTGAGACTGAGACAGTGTCATTACAAAGCCGTGCTCCTCTGGCATTTTGGTTGTATCAGCACTACTGACTGTAATGTTATAGGCTTTTTCCCAGTGATATTCATCATCATGTTGATGCCCTTCAAATACACTCATCACACCAGCACTGTCCATCAGCACAAAATGCTCTCCTTCAGCGCTAAAGTACGCACCAACTAAACGGGCATCATCACTGGCTTGCCATGCTATTTTTTCTACTGAATTGTTACTTGGGTCAATGGCATATACGGCTGCGCTGCTGCTGCCTATAAATAAATCTTTTTCAGGGTGCCCACGTAGCATCCCGATACGCTCACCTTCGGCAAACTCTTCTGAATTCATGATTTTTTCATGTGTGAATTCATTATCATGTGTTTTAATAACTACAACACCGTCTGCACATGCAAACGCAACCAATTCACTACTTTGTGCACTGCCATGCAAACTCGGGCAGTCTACATCAAATACTTTTTCCTGATCAAAATGATCCCCGTGGCCGTGAAATAAACCAATTTTATTTGGCAATGTCGATAGACTTTGCTCATCTCGAATCGTACTGATTAAATACTCACCGACCGTTTGCATTGCACCATGTTGATACGTGCTGTAATCAAGTGTTGAAAAATCACGATTGTTATTGGCGATGTTGGATTCATTAAATACCATTACTTGGGCGTTTTGATTTGTATCCTTGTCACCATCATAAAAAACAACACTATTGTGTTCACCGGCATTCACATGAGTAGGCTTAACCCCTTGTAATGCAAATTCTACGATACTTGGTGCTTGTTCATATGGGTGTAGATGGTCACCATGATCTTCTTGCCATAAACCCCCATCAACAAACTCTACTATGCCTGCATCCCGTTGCACGGCCATAACATAGCGATGATGCTCAGTGGCATACAGATATTGTGGCGTTCCTGTAATTCCTATGCTATCTAAATGCTCACCATCTTTCGCTGCAATCACTGACAGCACATTGCTCTGATGTGAAGACACAACTAAACGGCCTTCAATACTGACCTCTGTGTGCTCGTGGTCCGTATGGTCTTCTCCCCCTTCTACGCTTTCACTTACAGGGTTTACAACGGGTGTAAGGGTATGTTGAGTATCACTACCACAAGCCGAAGTTAATGCAGCAGCAACCATTGTTGCTAATAACTTAAGTTTTATATTCATTTCCATCACTATCTAAAAATATTTGAGAGTCTTACATCGATGAAGGGTTGGGAGCCTACCGATTTTTCGATATGTTATACTGTAACAAAACAGAAAAGCAAGTAGTTCTTTCTTAATTTAGACTCGTTAATGATTACATTCGAAAATGATCAGGTCATAACAAAAAACAATCTATTTACATTTAAAAGGGGTACTGTATACTTAACATTCACATTTTGCGCAGAAGGATCTGCCTTCATGAAACTAAAAATAAAAATCAGTTACCATAAAAATTACCGATGTGAAATGATGTCGTAAGCGACAGAAGACGGTATTTTATTTAACAAAAGCAAATTGTTGAACTGGGTTTTGTTAGATATGGGAAGTGGTTTTTTATTAATTCTCCCATTATGCGCCACGATTAAAGTGGCGCATTTATATGCAGACCCGATAACTAACAGCCACATTCGTAAACCAACATTCATTATAAAAATTAAACGAAAAGTCGTGATATATTTAACATTGAAACGACCCTCGTTCCATTTCATTCTGTTCGCAAAAACAGCATTCCTAGCATAGCTATAATTTAGCAAATTCAGTTAGAAATTCTTCATATAGATTCATGATCTATACTTATGAAAAAAATTCAATTCATAGATAATTTTTAAAGAGATAAAAAATAACAAATTAAAAACAATAAGTTAAAAACAAGCCTTACAAGAATAAATTAAATAAAAGCAACGGAAAGGCGAATGCAAATATTTATCATTTGCATAAATATACATTGAACATTAATTTGGATGACCAGCTTAAAAAATGTGTAGTTCAAATTAAGTGCTTGTTATGCAATGAACTCACCCGTTTAGTAAATTGGGTACTCAATGAAAAGATATTTGTTTGATAGAAATTTAGAGCATTCGAGCTGTGGCGTTGGGTTTATTACCCATAAAAAAAGTAAGCAAACACATCAATTGCTAGAGCATGCTCATCAAGCGCTTTGTCGTATACCTCATAGAGGCGGAATGAACGCAGAGGGCATTGGTGATGGCGCGGGCGTGAATATTGACTTGTCGCTTAACTTTTTCAAAAAAGTCACCGGCAACGCCACATTGCAACTCGGTGAATTTGGGGTAGCCAACTTTTTTTACCCCAAAGAACTTACGCACCACAACAAAGCCACTCAATTAATTGAAAAAACACTGTCGACCTATAACTTACCCATTATCACATTTCGCACCATCGCAACCGATGAGACCGTGCTTAATCATGCAGCCAACAAGCACAACGACAAATCAAACAAGTCGTTTTTTTAAAACCAAGCCTGTGTGGTAGCCAAACTCAGTTTGAAAAACAGATCCACCAAGCTCTCCATGACATCGAACATGTTGCTTTTACTGATCCTGAACTCAGTAGACTCTACCCCTTGTCGATGAGCAGCCGTACTCAAGTATTGAAAGGCCGTTTAAATAGCTGGGAAGTGATCCCTTATTTCACCGATCTAAGTGACGTAGATCATCAGGTTCATACGTTATTCTTTCACACTCGGTTTTCAACCAATACCGCGCCAAATCCTATGTTTGCGCAACCTTTTAGACGAATGGCCCACAATGGCGAGCTTAATACCGACCGAAAAAACCGCCTAAGTGAAGACGCAATCGCCAAGTCGCAAAATAAGCAAATCATTACTCCAATTGGTCAATCAGACTCTGCACGTTTAGACCAAACATTGGCAAGAAGAGTAATCGAAGACAACTTAGAGATTGATGTCGCCGCATTAGCCATGATGCCGCCCGCTTGGGAGAATGATAGCGACATGCCAACCTCAGTGAGAAATATGCTTGAATATTTTTCTTTATACGAAGAGAAAAATGACGGCCCCGCAGCACTCATTTTTGGTGACGGGATTAAGGTAGGTGCACGACTCGATAGACTCGGACTGCGGCCTTTACGGAGTGTCGAAACATCTGAATACTTGGTGATGATGAGTGAAGCAGGTCAAATAGATTTTGACCCCAACGACATCATACGCCGCGGCCGCATTGAAGCCGGTGGCATGATTGTATTTGACCATAGTACCGGTGAAATTAAAGAAACCCAGCAAATTTTAGAACATTTAGCTAAACAGCAAGATTATGCCGCGCTACTGAGCCAAGCAAGGGTTAACTTATCCGACTTGCCAATACCGCCATTACAAACAGTGAAGCAACGTTCTTCACTGAGTACCAGCGCACAACATGTGGCATTTAGTTTAAATCAAGAAAGCTTTAAATTTATGCTCGATCCCATGTTATTAAATGGGGCAGAAAAAATCTCTGCCATGGGGTATGGCTTGGCTCCGAATGCCCTCAACAAAGATGAAGGCGGCCTATCTAGATACTTTAGCCAACGGTTTGCACAAGTAACCAACCCGCCGCTCGACAGCATTCGTGAAACCGATGGCATGACACTGCGTGTAGCATTGGGTCCAAAACCTAATATTAGCCCAAATAGCCATAAACAAATTGTATTAGACTCTCCTATTTTAATGCCACAACACCTGCTCGCCCTTGAAAAGCAAAGTGCGTTGCGCATTAAAACCTTACCTCTATTGTTTAACATAGACTTACACAACAGCAATGAGCATAGACTGCTTGATGCGCTAGAAACCCTCACTGATCTCGCTGAGCAACAAGCCCGCGAACAAGTCGATATTATCGTTTTAAGCGACGAGCACATTTCGCATAGCCAAGCCGCTATTCCGGCATTACTAGCCGTCGCCAAAATTAATCAGCGGCTGATAAGTCGAGGGCTGCGCTTTACCACCAGCCTTGTTTGCTATACCGGACAAGCAGTGAGTACACACGACATCGCATGCCTGCTTGGCTTTGGTGCCTCTGCGGTATGCCCACTTACGGTATTAAATCGTGCCACTGAATTATTCGATAACCCAACCGATGTGCAGTCAGCCCTACAGAAATTTAAAAAGGCCGGCGAAAAAGCCTTAATGAAAACCATGGGTAAATTTGGCTTATGTACAGTAGAAAGCTATATTGGCGGTGAATTTCTCGAAGCCAACTTTATTGATACCCATGACCCAGCTTTAAAGGCTATTTTCCCCAATATTCACTCCCCCGTGGGAGGAGCCCAATTTAAAGATTTGGTACAAAGCGTTGAGTACTGGCATAAAAAAGTCCCCCATGTTCAATCTGAAAACCAGATCCCTGTACTCGGGTTGTTCAAAGAACGCGCTCAAGGAGCAGGTCATAGCTTTGGTATAACTGCGGTTCGTGAATACATCAATATGACTGAAGAATCGATTCAATATCTCGACGAATCACAACTTGAGTCGCAAGACCAACAAGTCATATTGCCACAAGATGAAGGGTATCGAGATTTAGGCTACGACGCACGCAGCCCCCAGCAAATAGATGACTTTACCATCACAGATGCGTATCGTGAATTTAGTCAAAACCTTTACCTTGAACGCCAGCATCGCCCTGCTGCACTGCGAGATATATTAAGCCTACCGATTCAAATCAAAGCAGATGTATCAGAACAAACTCTTAAAGAGTGCTTTAAAAACATATCAGTGTCAGGGTCATTTGCACTTGCCATAACGGGGCTCACGGTGCACCGTGAGTGCTCCAATGAAATCGCACAACATTGGCATATCGCATTCAAGCATGCTGGTAACCTCCAGAGTTTAGAAGCTGTGCTCATAGACGTATTTTCCAAAGATATTTTCACCCACAGCATAGTAAACTCACATCTGGCTATCGCAGTGGTACAAAATAGTTTACTCGATAGGCTATTAGCGAAAGTCATCCCGGCTCGCACAGCAATATCCGTAGCAAAGGTTCAACCAGCACACCAAATCACTGCAGCTTTTGCTTCTGGCGCAATGAGTAACTCGGGTGAAGGTGGCGAAAGTGCTTCGAGGTACAACACTGTAAAAGCCAGTAAAATTAAGCAATTTGCCTCTGGCCGATTTGGTGTCTGGACAGGCTACCTTGCCGACCCTGCCTTACAAGAAATCGAAATTAAAATAGGCCAAGGCGCAAAGCCCGGCGAAGGTGGTCAACTTCCCGCACATAAAGTCAACGTACAAATCGCCGCAGCACGAGGTGGCACACCTGGGGTTGAACTCGTCTCTCCACCACCGCATCATGATACCTACTCGATTGAAGATTTAGGGCAGCTCATCCACGATGCCAAAGCCGCACGTGTCAAGGTTGTCGTTAAACTGGTTTCATCTGAAGGGATTGGCACCATTGCGGTTGGCGTTGCCAAAGCAGGCGCTGATGTTATTAATGTCGCAGGTAATACAGGCGGTACTGGGGCAGCCCAAGTGACCAGTTTGAAGCACACAGGTCGGGCCGCCGATATTGGTATTGCTGAAGTCCATCAAGCGCTCGCTGAAAACGGCTTACGAGATAAAATAACCCTACGCTGTTCTAATGCCCATCAAACGGGGCTTGATGTGGTTAAATCGGCCATGTTAGGCGGTGATTCATTTGAGTTTGGTACCACAGCACTGATGATGCTCAAGTGCGTGATGGCTAAAAACTGCCATCAAAAATGTCCTGCGGGGCTGACAACCAACCCTGAGGTTTATCAAGGCGATCCGAGAGCACTGGCGCAATATTTCATGAATGTTGCGCATGAAACCCGTGAAATATTAGCGCACCTTGGCTATGTGTCTTTACGTGAGATACGCGGAAAAAGTAATTTATTACACCTCGTTGCACATCCGATGATGGTCGGCCAATTAGATATGACGGCCATGCTCGCGCCAGTAGAGCCCATAAAAATTGCAGCGCCGGTGTACCTTGAAGCAAACTTTGATCACGACACGCAGTGGCTCACGCAGCTGCAACAAAACTTATTTGATAACCAAACTGAATACTTATCTCTGCCTCCCATCGCACTGACTAACTGTAACAAAACAGTCGCTGGGCAACTGGCGATTGATATCGAGCGAACCCTAAATTATCAAGTAAGCGATGCGACCATTGCCGCTCATCCTGCAATGTATAGATTGAGTAATGGCAGAGTCGTGTTAAAAAGTAATACGCTCTCGTTGCATACGTATGGCTCAGCAGGCCAAAGTTACGGGGCATTTTTGAACACTGGTATGCAACTTCAACATACCGGTACTTGCAATGATGGTGTAGGTAAAGGCATAAGCGGCGGTCGCATACAGATCACAAGTCCTGTTTCACATGCAAAACAACCACTGACCAACAATGTCCTGATCGGTAACTTTGCATTGTTTGGCGCAACGGGTGGAGAATTTTTTATTGCAGGCCAAGCAGGCGACCGCTTTGGTGTGCGTAACTCAGGTGCTGTTGCCGTGGTGGAAGGGGTTGGTGATTTTTGCAGCGAATATATGACCAATGGTTCAGTGGTTAACTTATCTCATTACGGAAAGAATTTAGGCAATGGTATGAGTGGCGGTACCGCATACCAATACGATCCAAGCGGCAATATTGTCACGCAGTGCAGCCAAGACAGTGTCGTTGCTTTGCGCTTAGATGAACAAACGCCCTTGTGTTTAGGCCATGAAGCCGCGCTTTTGTATCATTTACAATGCCATATTGATGCTACCGGCTCTGCGCTCGCCCAATCACTTATTAATAACTGGGCTGAGCACAAGGCGCATTTTTATGTCCTGATCCCAAAAACACTCTATAGCTATCATTGCCCAAATAATATTGTGGACTCTCATGAGCGCAGAACCATGCTTGAAGAGCTCTCACAAGCTTGGGCAAACCGCCTATTAAAAGAAGCTCAAATTGCATATCAACAAAACGAAGACGACGGTAAATACCTATTTAATGGGCAATTACCTGATTACGGAGACCGAGACACGAGTCTCATTTATCAATATGTGATCTCAGCGGGTGTATTTCATCGAGCCCATGAAGCGGCCAAAAAATCAGCCTCACAGTCCACCGCGCATGCTAGCGAAGACAGCGCCAAATACTTGGTCACGACCCTTGATCGAAAGTTACAAGAAACACTGGTGAAAGATACCAAAGAGGCATTAGCCAGCTACGAAAGCGATGCGCTCAGCTGCTTACTCGCACAAAAGCGCGTGCAAGACTACAAAGACGCGTTAGAGCGCCGCGAGGTTTGGGATAGTAATGCGTTTGGTACCAGCGTTTGGATATTACATCGCGATAACTGTGTCCAAGAGGCACTGCGCCAACATCGACCATTTGAACAACTGCTCGCGACCCATTTTTGCCATGTGCTAGTTGAAGCAATCCGCGCAACAGCATAAGTAAGGAAAAGTATTATGACACACTCAAATAACACCCAATTAGTCCCCTATTTACCGGAAAATATGCCGTTCAATGATGAGCAAAAGCAATGGCTCGGTGGCTTTTTAGCGGGTTTACATAGTCGCTTATTAATAAAAGAAGAAACGGTTGCGCAATCAGTTCAGCCAGCCATGCAAATTAAACCACTCACCATAATTTATGGCTCGCAAACCGGTAATGCTGAAAACCTAGCTGAAGAAGCCGCACAAATGGCTAAAAACCATGGATTGTTGGCTTCGGTATTCGATATGGATGATATCTCTGTGGCACAGTTAAGTGAAACAGAGCGACTATTGATTATCACCAGTACCTACGGTGATGGTGAAATGCCCGATAACGCACAATTATTGTGGGATGAAATAAATGCCGAGTCGGCACCGTCATTTGCATCAACCTACTTTTCCGTATTAGCATTGGTTGACACCAATTATGATGATTTTTGCATTGCCGGCATTCAATGGGATGAACGCTTAGAACAACTGGGTGCTACCCGAGTCGCACAACGTATAGACTGTGATGTGGCCTATGAAGCCCCAGCAGAACAATGGATGGCTGAAGCACTGCCCACAATCGCGCAAAAAGGCAGTAACTCAGAGCAGCAACCAGCGCACACTTCTGAGCAAAAGCCTAAAAAGCACAAAGCCAAATTTAATAAAGAGTCACCACTGAAGGCTCAGCTCTTAAGCAAAACGCGGTTAACCGGTGAGTGCTCAAGTAAAGAAACCATTCATTATGAACTCTCTTTAATGGGCTCAGGAGAACAGTATGATGCTGGCGATGCCCTTAATATTGTTGCCCACAATAGTGCCACACTCGTTAATGACTTACTCAGCGCATTAAATGCCAGAGCAGAGCAACATGAAACGTACGATGGTAAAACCGATCAGCTAGAATACATATTCACTGAATTACTCGAAATTCGCCAGCCCAGTAAAGATCTTATTCATGAAATAGCACGTCAGAGTAGCTGCCCTGAGCTGCTTTCCCGACTGGATGATAATCAAGCCATGAGTGATTATTTATGGGGTGTTGACACAGTTCAGCTACTTAAGCGTTACCCAGATAGTGCTCTTTCACCGGCACAGTTTATTCAGCTTGCAAAACCAATGGCACCCAGAGCCTATTCCATTTCATCGAGTCTCAAAAAGCACCCTGATCAAGTACATTTAACCATTGCCAGTGTGAGGTACGAAAAAGGTGAACGTCAACACAATGGGGTTTGTTCAACTTACTTAGCCGACCTTGTAAAAATAGGAGAGCCAGTGACTTGTTATTTTTCGGCCAACAAACACTTCTCTGTACCCAATGATTTAGCCGCGCCCATTATTATGATTGGCCCAGGTACCGGTATTGCACCATTTAGAGCATTCCTAGAAGAGCGAGAGGCCACACACGCTACAGGAGACAATTGGTTGTTTTTTGGTGATCGAAATGAAAAAACCGATTACTTGTATGAACAAGAGTTAACCCAGATGCAACAAGATGGCCTATTGACGCGATTAGACTTGGCCTTTTCTCGTGACCAAGCAGAAAAAACCTATGTACAAGATAAAATGCTAGCACAAGGTGAAGCCCTATTTAACTGGCTCGAACAAGGGGCATATCTGTATGTCTGTGGAGATGCCTATAAAATGGCGAAAGATGTTGATACAACGCTGCAGAGCATTATTCAGCAGTATGGTCAGTATGATGAAAGTCAAACGCAAGATTACATGGCCAATTTAAAAAAACAAAAACGCTATGTACGGGACGTTTATTAAAGACGGGAAGCAACCTTTACGTTAAGATTTTAAGCGTAAAGGTTGTTTAAGCGGCACGACATTACCACCGAGTTTTGGAAACACATGACTAATTTGCTTGTCTAACTTAGTGAGTTCGGCAATGCATTTTCCTTGCTGCTTTTGACAATTTTCACAGCGACTATATTGCAATACAATACTATTTCTCAACCACAGTTGTAAGTCAGCAACACATTGAACATCGCCATAACGAATACATACTTGCTTTACTTTGTGGCAAGCATCAGAAATGCGGATAAGTTGGCATACTCTGTTGGTCTGTGTTTTAAAATCATAGATTTAACACTGAGTTCTGAATTAGCACGATCAAACTCTTTTTTGTATGCATCGATTTCTAACACCAATCGCGTACTCATAAATCCCTCACCTCAGTTATTAACGAAACTCGTCATCCGTAAGGGCCACGCTAAACCCCGTTTTTATGGCGACTTACTAAACAATATGACCCGTCTGAAGCATCACTCAACATACCACTCATACTGGTATCTCTTTGGTTTTTAAACACCATCGTATTACTGTTTAACTTGCCTTGATATTGCCATTTTTTAAATACTTCCTCGCGCACCAAAATACACGGAGACTTTACGGTAAACGTTTCTTGAAATGTCACCGAGCACTGGCCTTGAATATCTTTAGTGGCCGCATAAACCACATGGCTCTGTCTGTCTTTGTACTCGATCACCCCGGAAACAAAGCTACTATGCAGTTGTTTGCTCTGACTGTTTAATTCAAGTAACCGATGTTTATTTAACCCAATGGTGTTTGTCGCAAGCTCTATCAGCTGCGCAGCACACACCGGGTTAGCCTTCGCCGCTAACACTTTGTCCATAGAGGTTTTTGCAAAGCTTTGCACACTTATCATGCTACTTGTCAGCATACTAACCAATAAAATCAAACGGTTCATAATAACTCTCTAATTTGCGCCGCTAATTCATTCGGGGTCGTGGTATGACTCATGGCTGTGATCAACTTGCTGGATTTGTCTACAATATAAAACCGTGATGCATGAGACACGGAATACTCCATAAATGAGTCACTTAGATTATTATTATCGTAAAACACACCATACTGACCACTGACCGATTTAACTTGCTCTACCGTACCGGTAAGCCCCAAAATATCGTCATGAAAGTAGGCTGTATATTCTTTTAATTCAGCAGGCGTATCACGCGTTGGGTCAACCGTCACAAATAACCCTTGTATGGCGTTTGGGTGACTCTTCTCAAGCCGCATCATTGCACCGGTTAAAACAGCAAGTGAATTAGGACACACTTCAGCACACGATAAATAGCCAAAGTACATCACCACAACTTGCCCTTTAAAATCATATAATGATACGGGGCCTTCACTACTTTGTAAGGTGAAGTCCCCGCCGAGCTCTGCAAAGGTCTTTTTCGGTTGATTAAAGTCTTTACTGGTTGTTGCTAAATAGAAAATCACTAAGCCAACAATCCCCAGTACACAACTGAGTAAAAACAATCTCCGTAAATTATTCCCTTGCATTTGTATTACCTCACCGTGAGCAATGTTTGTGGTGCAAGACTGACAAAGTCCAGCGACATAAACACACTCAATGATGTGATAGCCAATATTGACACCACAAATACACGCTTTGCCCATATGTGTTGTTCATAACGACCAAAGTCAACAATGGTAATGGCTAACCACACCACACCAATCAGTAACGTTGAAACAGCGTATAACGTCCCCACATAATTAAACACAAACAATGCCAATGCCATCAACGTAAACGCGACAATATAAGCCACCATGTGCTTACGCGCTGACTCAATACCGTTAACCAATGGTAATACTGGTATATTGGCCGCTTTATAATCTTCAAAACGGTAAATAGCAATGGCATACGAATGTGGAATTTGCCATAAACAAAATGTCAGTAAAATAACCAACGCCCCCACATCAAACTGTGCTGTCACCGCGCAGTAACCAATAACCGGTGGGCATGCGCCTGAAATACTACCAATTAAAGTACCGTACACCGATTTGCGCTTATAATGCAGGCTATACAGCCCAACATAAACCACAAAACCGATCACAGCAAATAGCACAGCCATCCCCGTAGTAAAGTACCCTAAAGTACCAAACCCAATCGCACCCAGTAACGTGGCATATAGCAAAGCACCATTAGACGTAATGACCTTTTTTACCAAAGCTCGGTTCTGCGTGCGCTGCATGAGCTTATCAATGTCTTGATCTATCACATTGTTAAATACACAACCCGACGCGATTACGGCAGAGGTACCAATACACACAGCCAAAAAGGTCACTAATTGAAAATCACCTTGTGCAGCAAGAAAATAACCTGCGACAGTGGCAATTAAATTGCCCATGATGATCCCAGGTTTAGTTAGCACTAAAAACTCTTTGAACATGCTAGTGGCCCATCAGCATATTGTGATTCAAATGTTCCATGATCCAAATAGACCCAATAACCACAATCGCAACAATAAGTACCACAAACACCGCTGAAGTGGTGTTCCAAATTTGTTCTGATGATGAATTCATATGCAAAAAGAAAATCAATTGTACAAATATTTGTGCGATTGCACAGACTAAAATCACCGTTAATGTCAACACTGGGGTCAGTAAGTCATACATCAGTACGCTAAAAGGTATGGCCGTTAATACAATTGAAAGCATTAAACCAATTACATATTCTTTAACGCTCCCATGCGCCGCGCCGCCATGACTGTGATCAGTTGCAGTTGCTGTGCTCATTACATCACTCCTAATAAATACACTACGCTAAACACACAAATCCAAATAATATCAAGGAAATGCCAGAACAAACTTAAACAAGACAAACGTACTAAGTTATCTTCGGTAAAGCCGTCTCTTTTAAAATGTGCAAACAACACCAACATCCAAATACAGCCACCGAGTACGTGTAACCCGTGCGTGGCAACTAAGGCATAAAACGCAGACCAATACGCACTGCTTTGTGGCGTCGCGCCTTCGCTACTAAAATGATAAAACTCATAAAGTTCCATCCCGAGAAAGCCTAACCCCAGTGCCAATGTGAACACCAACCATGAGATCATGCCCTTCATATGCCGTTTATTGGCATAAAGCATTGCCATACCAAAGGTAAAGCTACTAAACAACAACAGCGCTGTTTCTACAGCGACAAAGTTCAAATCAAACAAGTCTTTTGGGGTTAATCCTCCCGCATACCCACGACTGAGTACCGCATACGTTGCAAACAAAGTTGCAAACAAAATGCAGTCGCTCATGATGTAAATCCAAAAACCAAATACCGTATCACCACCTGAGTCATGATGATCGTGGTCATGATGATCTATTTCATCATGACCAGTTGCGTGACTTTGAGACATAGTTAACTCTAATCCTCTTTTAGCTGTTAGTTTGAGCGTGCTGCCTAACAGCATCTAGATGTTTTGCTTCAATTTCTTCTACCTGCTCAACTGGCACGTAATAGTCTTTATTACGTTCAAATGAGTACATGATCCAAGATGCAATCATGCCAAGGAAACCAAATGCAGCCATCCACCAAATATGCCAAATAAATGCGAAACCCATCATTAATGAGAAAGCACTGATCACCACACCTGCCCAAGTATTTTTAGGCATATGGATTTTTTTATATTTATCCGGTGCTTGGTATGCTAATCCGTGTTCTTTCTTATAATAATGTTCATCTCTGTCGTGAATTTTCGGCAGCTCTGCAAAGTTGTAAAATGGAGGAGGTGAAGATGTTGCCCATTCAAGCGTCCGTGCATTCCAAGGATCGCCCGTCACATCTTTGTTTTTATGGCGGTCACGAATACTGACAAAAATTTGATAGAACTGCGTCATAATCCCAGCCAACACAATCAATGCACCACCAGCAGCAATCCACAATAACGGTGTCCACTCTGGGTTATCGTAATAGTTCAGACGACGTGTCATGCCATTAAAGCCCAAAATATACAGTGGCATAAAGGCCGCGAAGAAGCCGACAGTCCATAACGCACAGGCTATTTTTCCAAGCTTTTCATCAAGCATAAAACCTGTTGCTTTCGGGAACCAATAAGTCATACCTGCAAAATAGCCAAATACGGCGCCGCCAATGATCACATTATGAAAGTGAGCGATAAGGAACAAACTGTTGTGTAATACAAAGTCTGCTGCTGGGACCGCCAACATGACCCCTGTCATCCCACCGATTGTAAAGGTAAATAAGAAGCTACATGTCCACCACATTGCCGCAGAAAACTCCACGCGACCTTTATACATGGTAAATAGCCAATTAAATATCTTCACCCCGGTGGGGACGGATATGATCATGGTGGCAATGCCGAAGAAGGCATTCACACTCGCCCCAGCCCCCATAGTAAAGAAGTGGTGTAACCAAACGACCATAGACAACACCATGATCACCGCCGTCGCCCACACCAGTGACGTATAACCAAATAAGCGTTTGCGAGAGAAGGTCGCCGTTATTTCAGAGAAAATACCAAAAGCAGGTAAAATTAAGATATAAACTTCTGGGTGACCCCATGCCCAAATGAGGTTCACATACATCATCTGGTTACCACCAAGATCATTGGTAAAGAAGTTCGTGCCAATATATCTATCAAGGGTCAGTAAGGTAATGGTCACCGTTAAAATAGGGAACGAGATAATGATCAATACGTTCGCACACAACGAAGTCCACGTGAATACAGGCATTTGCATTAACTTCATGCCAGGCGCACGCATTCTAAGAATCGTTACGAAAAAGTTAACACCCGTAAGCAAGGTCCCTATCCCTGAGATCTGTAACGCCCAGAGCCAATAATCAACCCCGACCCAGGGACTGTACTCCAACCCAGATAAGGGAGGATATGCCAACCAACCGGTTGCGGCGAACTCACCTACAAACAGCGACACGTTAACCAATACTGCACCGACCACAAATAGCCAAAAACTCAATGAGTTTAAGAAAGGAAATGCCACATCTCTTGCGCCAATTTGCAGTGGCACCACAATGTTCATTAACCCCACGACCAATGGCATGGCGACGAAGAAGATCATGATCACGCCATGCGCGGTAAATATTTGGTCGTAATGTTCAGGAGGTAAATAGCCCGCGCCAACACTGTCGGCGGTGGCAAGAGCTTGCTGCGCTCGCATCATCAGTGCATCTGCAAAACCACGCACTAACATGATGATCGCAGCAATAATATACATTATGCCTATTTTTTTATGGTCAACTGACGTGATCCATTCGTCCCATAGGTAACGCCATTTACCCATCTTGGTTATTAATGCGAATAAGAAGATACCACCCAACGCAACGGCAATCATTACCGGCAAAATAACCGGGTCATGGACTGGAATAGAATCCCATGTCAACTTACCCGTAAGCGGATCTGGATCTGTAATAATGGTGGCTTTACTGCCCATTTTGTACCCCAGTATATTTTTCTATGGTTTTCTTGAAATGCAATGGATCAACATCGGCGAAATGTTCAACCTCATTGTCTTTAGACTTTACGGTCAATGCTTGATAAGTCGTTTCATCCAGTACTTTCGGAGAGGTTTTAACTTTATCAACCCACTGCTCAAATGCTTCATCTGATACAGAATGCGTTTTAAACTTCATACCCGAAAAACCAAACCCACTGTAGTTTGCCGATAAACCTCTAAACACCCCTTCTTCCGACGCCATCAGGTTCAAACGGTTTTCCATACCTGCCATGGCATAAATTTGACTTCCCAAACGAGGTATAAAGAATGAATTCATCACCGTATCTGAGGTGATCAAAAATTCGATGGGTTTATTGACCGGAATAGCAATTTCATTCACCGTAGCAATTTGTTGCTCAGGATAAATAAATAGCCATTTCCAATCTAATGCCACAACCTGAATAGTGAGCGTATCTTCATCTTTCCCCAGAGGTTTCCTTGGATCAAGTGAGTGTGACGTGACATACGTCACATACGCCAATGCCGCAACAATTAAGCAAGGAACTAACCAAACAATGACTTCGATTTTGGTTGAATGTTCCCAATGAGGCTTATATTCAGCCTTGGTATTACCCTTTCTAAATTTGTAAGGAAAATATATCGACATAAACAAAACAGGAATAATGACGATTAAGAGCAAGCCAGTAGAGATTAAAATAAGGTCTTTTGCCTGTTCACCAATCGGTCCTTTCGGGTCAAACAGTGCCAGTTCACAACCACTCAGAGACAGCATGAGCATAATAATAACGAAGCTCAGCAACAACTTTTTAAGCATACGAAACCTATCTGATTTCCATTCTAAACGAATATTTGCGCTTCTTATTCAAAGCATAAATATCGAACTAGAATATTAAATTAACATGATAATAATTACCATTTGCATTTTCGTTGCGATCTTAAATGTTGTTAGACAGAAACTCAACCCCTTACTTGATGTAGATCAAAGATTTTTTTTATCTTTTGACGTATGGCAACTACACTAATTTAAGGTCATATCAATCAAGTATTTATTGGGGGCACAATGAAAAGACTGTTTTATGCGACCAACAACCTAGATGATGCAGAGTCTATTTCCGATGAGGTACATAAGTTAGGCATAGACGATCACCACTTTTATGTGCTCAGTCGCGACGATAGTGGCATCAAATCTCATCATTTGCACGGCTCATCTAACATTGATAAAACGGATATTATTGCCGCTAAAAAACGTGCAAAAATAATGTCTTTCGGGGTATCAGCCATCATCGTTGCAATCATTGCACTGTCAACGAACACGCTTAATAGTCAATTACTTTGGGCCATATTTGCCGCGATATGTGCTTATGTAGTGATAAACTTTATATTGCTCATTACGGGTGGATCATTCGATGGATACTTTAAATCAGTCATTAATGAGCGACTCGACTCAGGTGAAGTCATTATTATTATTGATGTAGAAAAAGCGCAGTCGAAAAAAGTCGAGCAACAACTCGATGCCCATGCCCAAGCACAGTTTTTAGCCGACAGCTCTAATTTGGCTTCGCCTATTCCTGATTAAGAAAATTAGCCAATATGCTGAATAAAATGCAAATTAACCACCTGTGCCGTCAGTAGCACCCTGTTGCGTGGCGCAGGTGGCTTAATAAATTCAAAGTTGATATTTACTCTCTAACTATTATCAATTATTTATACAATCCGTATGGCAACCTACCCCACCGCACGTTGTTGCAAACTACTGTTACGTATCGTAAAGGCTTTTTCATGTACCGAGCTGACAAAGTGCCATTCACTGTGCACTGAATCAGCAGTAAATGTGACGGTCATAAAACCACGCTGATGAATATTAGCAAAGTCCAGATCGTCAATTAACAGTTGTAGCGCGTTCGCAAATTGCTTAGCTTGCTCATCTGGCAATTTAAGGTAGTACTCTAACCCTGGAGAACTCACACCTGGTGTTGCAAACTCATAGCCGCACACATCTCCTTGTGCATTACATAATCTACCCGACCACGCATTATGAGTATCACCAGCAAGCACCACTAAGTTTTTGTTTGCCACTTTTGCCGTCTGTAACACCACTTCACGTTCAACAGGGTAACCATCCCAGGCGTCTAAATTGTAAGGTGCCACAAAATTGACTCTCGTCAACTCTTGTTCCGTTAGAGATGGATCCCCCTCCTTTGCGCGCCCTTTAATTTGTGCTAACGCTAACAATTGCTCCGCCATTGACGTTGATGGATTCGCCAATGCTGTCAATAACTCAGCAGGCATCATCATTTTAGTCATCAACACTTGTTGCCCCAACACTTGCCATTTAGCATTCGACGTTTTCATACTATCTGTCAACCAGGTGAGCTGTTTTGTGCCCAGCAATTGTTGTTTAGGTATAACTAAATCAGCCTGAAAACCTGTAAAGTCCATCGCTCCAGAAGTTGTATCTAGGTAATCCTGATACTCTAGTGGTTTTGCTCGAGCTTCATTGCGCGTATCGAGCATATAAAGCGACACCAAATCACCAAATTCGAACTTCCTGTATAGCGCCTCTGTCTGGTCTATTACATATGGACGAACGGGCATCCATTCATAATACGCTTGCAGTGCCGCAAGTTTTCTCTCACTAAACTCCCCCTCTCCTGCATTATGATTTTCAGCACCTGTTGTGTAGGTATCATTACATATTTCATGGTCATCCCATACAGCAATAAAAGGCGCTTTTTGATGCAATGCCTGCAACCCATCGTCTGTTCGATATTTGGCATAGCGTTTTCGATACTCTTCAAGCGTAATAACTTCATCACTATTATCATCATCAAGCGCTCGACCTAAGGCTTCGGCGCGTTCGGTTGCATATTCACCCATGCCGTACTCGTAAATGTAATCGCCTAGGTGTAATACCGCATCAAGGTCATTCATTGTAGCCGCGTGTGCGTATGCGTGAAAATAACCTGCTGGGTAATTAGCACAGGACAGCACCGCAAACTTAACCTGAGATACGTCACTTTGCGGAAGCGTTTTACATTGCCCTATGGGGGAAACCGTACCATCAGTAACAAATCGGTAATAGTATCGAGTATTGGCTTTTAAACCTGCTAAATCAACTTTGACGGTATAATCACTGTTCTTCAATGCAACCACGCTCTGGCTCATAGCAGCAACCGTAAATTCATCTTCCTCAGACACTTGAAGTGTTAAGTTTATATGATTAGGGTCACCCTCTGGTGTCACTCTTGTCCACAAGATTATACGATCTGCTAGCGGATCCCCGCTGGCAACCCCATGCTTAAAATCAATCTCAACTTCGTTACTCGCGAGTGAGGCTTTATCATGACTGCTGCCACAGCCGACCAATGATAGAGCGACGGTTGTAGCCCCCATACCAAGCAAAGCGCTTTTCATAAAATCACGACGTGATAACGTGCCCATTATTGTTCCTTACATCACTACTTTAATTGAAGAACCAGCATAATAATGATGAGAGATGACAATTGTACGACTGGTCACACCACAATGATGAATTTGCTCACCAAGTGACCTCATTGTTAGATGTCTGGAATATTAAAGTAACTCCATACTTTTATTATGAAATATTACTGGTTGTCTTGAACAATTTTTATGCGTCAATAGATGTTTACTGCATAGCAATGCTTAACTGGCGCCAAATACATGCATCACCTCTTCATTTTCTATATGATGCCGCCCAAATATAATTCTAATGAATAGGATAAAAAGTATGAGTAACGCCTCAGAAGCGATATCACACGATATACCTTCAGACAGTAGAGGATGCTGGAATCAGCATGATACACAGTGGGTGCTAAGCTTATTTGGTACCGCCGTCGGTGCTGGTATTTTATTTTTACCCATTAATATTGGGATCGGTGGTTTCTGGCCATTACTGATCATGACCGTATTGGCATTCCCAATGACGTATTTAGCACATCGAGGGTTAGCCCGTTTTGTACTGTCTTCGAAGCAAGCTGATGCAGACTTTACAGATGTTGTTGAGGAGCATTTTGGTGCGGGAGCCGGGCGGTTAATTTCGCTACTATACTTTTTTTCAATTTTTCCTATTTTACTTATCTATGGTGTCGGATTGACCAATACGGTCGATAGCTTTATCGTTAACCAGTTAGCATTAGAGTCACCACCAAGAGTCGTTCTTTCCGGTATATTAGTTGCTGGCATGATTGCAATTATGATGGGTGGTGAAAAGCTACTGATGCGCACTTTTTCAGCACTTGTATATCCATTAGTCGCAGTACTTTTATTCTTATCATTATATTTAGTCCCTAATTGGCAAATCCCAGTTATCAATACACCCGATGCGGTAAGTCTTACCCAAACCCTATGGTTATCAGTACCTATTGTGGTGTTTTCTTTTAGCCATGCCGCAGCTATCTCAAGCTTTGTGAATGTACAACGCCGTCATTATAAAGAACGTGCTGTTAGCAAATCAGAAAAAATTCTGCAATGTACATCAATCATGTTGATAATATTTGTGCTGCTATTTGTATTCTCTTGTGTATTGTCTTTATCACCCGAGCAAATGACGCAAGCAAAACAGGCGAACGTCTCGGTGCTGTCTTACTTGGCCAATGTTTATGACAACCCCTATATTGCGATGCTGGGCCCTCTGGTGGCTTTTATTGCTATTACGTCATCATTTTTAGGCCATTTTTTAGGTGCACGAGAAAGCTTTAATGGCTTAATGAGTAAGCAAACATCACTCACAATCACCACGATAGACAAACTGGGGGTCACACTGATGTTTATCGCTATTTGGGTCTGTGCCGTACTTAATCCTAGTATTCTCGATATGATGGGCGCTATTTCCGGACCTATTATTGCCATGATTTTATTTATCATGCCAACGATTGCTGTCTATAAAGTACCTGCATTGCAACAATACAAAGGGAAACTAGGCACGTACTTTGTTTTAGCTGTCGGCTTACTGTCTGTGTCGGCATTACTGTTTAATATGCTTGGATAATACCTGATATAAAAGAGACTCAGTGGTTAAAACTGAGTTTCTTTTATAAACTTCTACGAACTAACGTACGCCAACAAACCGACGTCTTAACACGCCCATCATCAGCACGATACTAAAAAATAACGAGCCACTTGATGAAGACCCTGTCGGTTGTGGTTCAGGTGTTGGTGTAGGCACTTTGTTTACTAACACATTAACTGGTGGAGACAATTCATTCGCCGTTGTTGGATCTAAATCAATGATAACAACGCTCGTCACGGATACGAGGTTACCTCCATCTGGGTTTGTATCGGTATCCACACATTGAGCCGATGTATAATTCACTACAGGCACCTCGCCGCAGCGATTTAAGTTCGAAATTTTATCAACAATCACCATCCCCTGAGTGCCAATCACTTCCCCAAATACAGTATAACCCCCATTGTCAGAGTCTAAGCTTGTACTATTATCCTTCAAGTTTATATACCACTGACTGGTTGCGCTATTTGGCTGGTTTTGCAATTTAGCCATTGCAATGGTGCCACGAACATTAGACAACTTAGGCTCATTTACAACGGGTGTATTTGTTTCTATCGCAGTCAGTGGAATGCTACCATCATATTTATAGCCGCCGCCTTGGACGACAAAGTTTGGTACACTGCGGTGTACTGTCGAATCGACATAGCGCGCTTGATTTACATAGCGTAAAAAGTTGCCAACGGTCTCCGGTATCGTTTGATCATATAAGTTGACCTGAAAAGAGCCTTGAGTCGTGTTAAATTCAACAATGGTCGCAGACGCACTAAAACACGTCAACAGTGCTGAAGCTATGGAGCATTCTTTTATTTTATTCATATATGGTTACCTATAAAATCATCGCATTCGGTAAAATTATTGTTAATAGAGCAAAGAATAACGGCAATAAAAACAAATAACCATAAAAACAGAGCAGAGTTACAAAACATAACATCTTTAATGACTTATGTTACAAATGCATGCCATAAAACCCCTGACTAGTGTACATATGGCAACATATTAAAACCTTTAAACGCATCACTGTGACTATCCCAAAAAGTACATTTTTTCTTAAACTTCAGATTTATTAATTTTTTCATATTTGACTATGAAAGAATGTCATCAATGTAAGAAACAAGGAGTGGCTAACTTGAGCATCATAACATCAGCATCACAAAACAGTTTTATCGACACAGCTCGATTATGCATTAAGCAGATCAATGAGAGTTTAAGCTCACCAAATTACATACACTTGACCAGCAACACGCCTTTTATACTCCATGGCGCATATAAAAACGATTCAGCCTGTATCCCCTTAACATTTATTGGCGTAAACGAAAGCCAATTATTATCTCATTCACAATTTACAGGTCACCTCATCGATTTAACAAATGAGATCCGTGGTCAGGAGTATATGGATGAAGCATTATTGATCATTCTCATTACACGCAGAAATAGTCAGCCCATGCTCGCCTTGTTCTCAGAATTTGAAACACTTAATCGACAACTCCCCTCAATAGATATATTGGCTCGTATGATCACCTGCACTGAAATGGCAAAGCTATTTCAAAGGCAGTATCTCCAGCAATAGATCACTTAATTAACATTGAAGCGTAATAAAAATATAAAAACCACAACAAAAAAAATGACAGCGCTATCCTTAAAAAGGCTAGTTTTATAGACTTATAACAATTGCAGCGCTGATAACTTACCGTTACTATTGTTGCAAACCAAATGATTTAAATGAATTATCTTGTATAACTTGCGACACTTTTTTTATCTCGATGACAATGTTCAATTACCACAACAAATGGTCAATTGGCGGATCAGTGCTCTTCGCATCATTTTAGTAACCATGTTGAGTATCTGCGTTGTCATATTACTCCATAATCTTCACGCCTTAAATGACACAAAAAATACTCAGAACTTACAAGTTGCACTGAGCTTAACGACCATTTTGGCCGCTCTGTTATGTTTAAGCCAAAAATTCTACCAACTCTGTGCGCATGCTTTATTATTAGTCATTATTGCAGCAGAAATCTCAATAAACCTATTTACTCCCGCATTGCAAGTAGCACAAATAGGTTCGATTTTTACCTACGTTACTCCCATCATTGCGTTATTATTAATCGGACAGAAAACGGCCTCTTGCTACGCAATTCTTAACCTAATTCCTCTGTATTTTATTTTTCAAGATCTCAGCACCTCAGTGCTCAATGCCCAAAATGAAGTGCTCAATAACGCCAATTATTACGTTCATTGCTTAGTGTTTTTCTTTTTCAACATTTGTATTCCTTTAGCGGTGTGGAGAACAAGCTTGGCAGCAAACCGCCTACATAAACAGTTTCAAAAACACACAAAGCTTTTAGAGAAACAAAAGAACTTATATCGAAAATTCTTTCAAAAAGCCTATTCTGCGATCATATTAGTCAACGAAGAACAGCAAATAGTTGAAGCAAACCAAAAAGCTAAACAGCTATTAAACTTATATCATCACCCGTTACCTTGCCCTATTAGCCATGTCTTAAATGCTGCACTTGATCACACGACAAAACTCTATAAGGTCAATAATGCTATTGTACAAATTGACGCGCAAGAACATCATGAGAAGTCACTATCAGCATGGTATTTAAGTGACGCATCAGAACAATTCTACTTACAACAGCAATTCAAAGCGCTCGGAGCCCAACACCATCAAACAAAATATTTCAATACCCACGTCAATTTGCCAAATACGACATGGTTAACAGAACAAATTGACACAGCCATTCAAGGAGGAGAACCCTTTGCGATAGCCATTGCAGATAATCAAAACTTACAAATGTTGGAACACGGTATCACCGCTGAACAAAGGAAGTTGCTATATAAACATATTAATAAGCTGTTTGAGCACTACCCTCAAGCTGGCAGTTCTGTTGCTTATTTAGGCTCGGGTAGAATTGGTTTTATTGCTCAGCACAGTGAGTCATTACTAACAGTTGCCAAACATTGGCAGAATAATTTGGACTTTTGGGTGAAGCTTGGAGAGCTACAATACCATGCAAAATATGCCATTTCTCTCGCTGCCTACCCTCAGCATGGATATAGCGCTGAACGTCTAATCAAAAACGCAGTGCAAGCATGTGAGCTGCGCCAGTCAAACTCTTTATGCTCTATTTTTGACTTTAGTATCAAAAAACAACGACTCGCTCGCCACGAAATGGCACTTTTACTTGAAAAGGCACTTGAACAAGATGAACTTGAAATATACTTACAAGGTAAGCATTTCTCTTGCAGTCGCCTTATTGGTTTTGAGGCGCTAGCACGCTGGAATTGTAAATTGCTTGGTTTTGTACCCGCAGGCGAATTTATTGCTATCGCCGAAGAGTTTGGCTTAATTGAGATGCTGACCCAGCATATTATAAGAAAATTATGCCAAACTCTATCTCGTTATCCTGAGCTACCAATTCCCGTTGCAGTGAATGTCAGTGCACAAGACTTAGAACAAGACGACTTTGCCACTCAAATAAAAACTCACTTATCGGATCATCGACTCAGTCCTAGCGCAATTGAACTTGAATTAACCGAATACAGTATTGCAAATGACAGAGCACATACTTTAATGCAATTAAAGTCGTTAAGTCAGCATGGCGTAAAAATTGCGATCGATGACTTCGGCACAGGATACTCAAATATCGCACGCTTAATTGAATACCCTATCACTCGCCTTAAATTTGATCGCAGCTTACTCGATCGAATTGATAGCGACAGAAACCAACACGCATTACTCAGTGGAATGGTAAAAATATGTGCTGAAATGGGGATTGCGGCACTCGCTGAAGGCGTTGAAACACCTATACAACGTGACGCACTCGCAAGCCTGGGTATGCAAGAGTTTCAAGGCTATTTATACTCAAAGCCTCAGCCTATAGAGCAAGTGCTGAGTGAATTCGTCAATGAAATACAAAGTGGGCTGCGTACCTACTAAACCAGATGAAAACCCAATAGCCTCAATAATGACAGCGGCTAATCGCCGCTTCAGTCTTAAAGTATGCTTTAAGCAGGTAGGCGCTACAACTTAAAGCGTGAAACCAATTCTTTCAAACGCATATACTCCCCTTCCAATTCATTACAACAACCTGATGCGCTATCGATTGATTGATTGTTATTCGATGCGAGTTCACTTATAGAAGAGACCTGCTGTGCCATATCACGAGCCACTGCACTTTGCTCCGCAGTGGCAGTGGCAACTTGTGAATTATAACCTTCAATTTGTGCCACCTCTTGGTTTATTTCTTCAAACGAGCCGGTCACCTTGTGTGTGGTATCTAAGGTATCTTCTACGCTACCTAACGCAATTTTCATGGTGCTCACAGTTTGTTGTGTTCCATGTTGCAGCGTTTCAATAATAGTTTGAATTTCTTTTGTAGAGTCTTGAGTTTTTTGTGCCAAAGAGCGCACTTCATCCGCAACCACAGCAAACCCCCGTCCTTGTTCACCCGCACGAGCTGCTTCAATTGCCGCATTCAATGCCAACAGATTGGTTTGTTCAGCAATGCCTCTGATCACTTCCAAAACAGAACCTATATCATTACTGTCTTTTGCAACTCTATCAACGCTATTAGATGTCGTTGAGATCGTTTCTTTCAACGTCTCATTGTGATGCATATTTGCTTCTACATTGCGTTTTCCAACATTAACTTGATCCACCGCTGCATGCGTCGCATGATTGGATCTTTTCGCTGATTGCGCTAATGAATCTGACGTCTGAGCCATCTCTTCTATTGCAGCAGACAACCTCAATGTCATTTCTGACTGCTCTTCTGACTGTGTTGTTACAATATTAAAGTTATCTCTCAATGCCGTCACTGAACGACTTAAATTAATCGAGGACTCTGATACCTCTTGCATGGCTTCGTTAATACTTTGCATCATTAAGTTAAACGAACGTTCAACTTGGCCAATTTCATCTTTATCCGATTTTCCTGTTCGCAAATCTGCTCTCAAAGACAAGTCGAGGCTATTCGCTACCGTCATTACAAAATCGTTCAGTTGTAATATTGGCTTAGATAAATAACTTCCTAATACCCAAGCAGCAGTTAAGCCTAAAGTAATAATTATCAAGGTACTAATAGCAACGGTAGTTACCAGCGTATTGTAGATATCATCCAAGGCAGCAAATCCTTCAGATTCATCTATTTCACTTAAAATTGCCCACTGAGCACCACCTACTTGTATCATGCCATATGCCGACGCAACTTTGACTCCTCTATAATCCTCAACGAGCTCAAAGTTTTGCTCGCCTCGCAACGCTGAGCGTACCGCCTTTGTATCTACAGGTGCAATGCCCAAAGACGAGTCCCGCGTATCAATTTGTTTTATAATGTCACTAGCAATACCCGATTGACTCAATGCCGCTAAGTATGCTGATTTATCTTCCAATAAAAACCGGCTTTGAGAGCGCATAAGTCGGTCTTGGCCAACCAAATACGTTTCACCCGACAACCCTAAACCTCGAGATTGCCACTGTTGTTGATACGTCATAATGTCATTAATTCGATCGACGGGCGCTTGTAAAATCAATACACCTATGATGTTGCCATGTTTATATATAGGTGATGAAAAAAACGCAGCTGGCGCTTCATATGATGGTGTATATGGCTGAAAATCAATGATTTTCACTTCACCATCGGATAAGTTCATTCCGGCTTGGAAAGCTTTCCCCAGGCCTGAATTAGCATACGCCCCACTTTTTAATGACGTGGCAAAATCTAGCTCTTTAAATACCGAATAAACCACATTCCCCGTATTCGCGTCTGCGATAAAAATATCATAGTAGCCAAAGGCCTCTAAGATTTTTTTATACGCCGTATGGTATTGAACATGTGCATCTTGATATGCACTGCCATCGCTGGGGTTAATAAGCTCACTTTTACTGCCCAATGGATGCGAGTTATTCGCAATATAAGTATATTGTAAAGCTCGACCATTGTCTGACAGCGCATTTTTCAGCCGTTGTACATCTATCGCTTTCCCATCATTGAGCGATGTATAGGTCGTTAAGAATTGTTGCTGATAGAACTGCGATAACTTATTATCTATTTGATTAGATGCAGTACCAGTGTCTGACAATCCATACTGTTCGAACGCTCGACTAAATTTTGCCGTTGCATCCACTGTCATTGTTGAGCTAGCTAACGTGGTAATGTGTTGCTCTATATTTTCTATGTAACTGACAATTTGTTCAGCTTTAGCATCTCTTAATCCCACTAACCTGTTTTTGAGTTGCTCTTCCAGCGCCTTTGATGTCATCGATTCCGCAATGGTTGTCAGTACTATGGATGTTGCAAGTACGCCAACAGCTATGATAATCGCTACATTCATAACAATTTTTGTTTTTATACGCACACTATTACCTCACCTTTAAAAACATAAAATATCCCTTAAGTGTCTTATAAAATTAGTTGAGTTAACCGTAATAGCCAAACCAAAAACCCATAAAAAAGTATTTATTTTTCATATGACTGACTATACGGCTAGTTGACTAACTAAATATCTACGCGATATTAATACCATCACAATATATCGCTTAATTTGACGTTTGTATGACAACTGGTATCTTTGCATAAGTGAGTATGCTGAAAGAGGCAATTGATACTCTAATTGACTAGGGGT
>NZ_JAGJEF010000044.1:0-40404 GCF_018100875.1 Pseudoalteromonas sp. MMG012 | reverse complement strand
AATATCAATCACATACTATAAAAGAGAAAGCTAATGAAAATTCTATTAATTGGTGGTACAGGCCTAATTGGTAAATCTGTAGCCAAATATCTTGAAACCAGTAATGAACTGATAGCAGCAGGTATACAGATGGCGATGTAAGAGTAGACTTTGGTAGTAAGGTTTCAATTCAGAGTATGTTTAAACATGTTGGCAACGTCGATGCTGTTGTTTGTACCGCTGGTGTTGCAAATTTTGGAGCTTTTGATCAACTACCAGATGACGAATATGAACTTGCACTTAGTAACAAACTGATGGGTCAGGTGAATTTAGTACGATTTGGCCGGAATTATATTAATGATGGCGGCTCAGTCACGTTGACGTCAGGTATATTATCACGTGAACCCATGCGCGGCAGTGTTGCTGTGAGTATGGTTAATGGCGCATTAGAGAGTTTTGTGAAAGCAGCTGCATTAGAGCTAGAAGAGATACGACTGAATATTGTATCGCCAATTTTTGTTAAAGAAACGATGGCGATGATGGGAATGGACACTGATGCAGGGCTATCGGCAAGTGATACTGCCAAAGCTTACGTGTCAGCAGTAGAGGGTTCAATGCATGGAACTACGTTGAATACTCCCGATTATATTTAGATAACTAAGCTCATAGGAAGAACATAATGACAAGACTAATTACGACTTTAATCACCTTAATACTCATAATGCCAAATGTATTAGCGAGTACTATAGAAACACGATCATTAGATGAGCTATATGCAGAAGCGGTTAAGGAGGGCGGTCAACTGATACTTCGAGCTGGGGGGGATAAGGATGATCAAGCAGATTATTATCTAGATATGTTCAAAAAGCGTTTTCCCAAGATGAAATTGACGCACAGTGTTGACTTAAGTTTTTACCATGCATCTCGCTATGATAATGCACTAGAAAGCTCAGCAGATATAAATATCCCTGATGTAATACAGCTTCAAACATTACATGATTTTGACTATTACAGCGAGCGGGGATTACTTGAATCATATAAACCCAAAAATTGGGAGAAAATATATCCCGACTATAAAGATCCTCATGGACATTGGGTTGGCTTATTCGGTGTAGCATTTACCAATGTATTCAACAACAAAATTATTGCAGAAGATAAAGCTCCTCGTGATGCTTTGGATTATTTAAATCCCGCATTAAAAGGAAAGGTCATTTTAACCTATCCACATACTGATGATGCTGTGCTATATCAATTTTGGAATCTAAAAGAGCAGTATGGATGGGAGTATTTAGAAAAGCTGGTTGCAACAAACCCGACTTGGGTACGTGGAACTTCTATGCCGTATGTCGCGATCAATAATGGTTGGTACGGTGCCAGCTTTACAACATCTTGGGCGTTTGTACCTTGGCCAAAATAGTAAGAAGCCATAAATAATATGAATGGTGTATCCCATAAAAATGTCCGATACTGTCTAGTATTGGACATTTAATACGTAAATCATTCGCTTAATAAAAATCAAAATACCAGTATATTATAATAATAGTTAACATCCTATAATTTATATTATGTTAAATAATGTGAATCGCTGTAAGTGTAAGTGTAAGGGGTCGTTCATTTCTAGATTTAATTGTAAGGGGTCGTTCATTTCTAGATTTAATGAGGAACTGATATTTTAGATTTGATTGCTCTGAAGCCCCTATTAACTAAGGACTTCGCCTAGACTAACTCTAAAATCATTACAAATCAAATTACGTTTGTTTTTAGACAAAACCCGCTCATTTTGACTCATTCCACGATCATTCCTGCTCATTATACGTTTAGAATTAGATCACAATCGTTCACTTTAAAACGTGTTTAAAGCGAGTTTAAATAACGTTTAAACCCAGTTTTAACACCCTTTAAAGTTTCTCTACGGCAACCACACGATTAAAATCAGCCATCACTTGAATTGTGATCAGCGCACTGTCAGTTGTTAGCTTTAATACACTTTGATTATAGGCCGCTGAACTTGCTTGCTGAATTAACTGCATTAAGTTCGCTGTTTGTTCAAATCCAATTGCCGCCAACGACACACTTATCATCGCGTCATCGATGACCACCAAGGTACTGTGATCTAAAGCTGACTTGGCAATAACTTTATCAACCGCGTTGTTATTCAAGTGCCCGACTATCAATTTTGCACCATCATCTAACTGTCGTCCTAAAGCTTGTTTAGCAGCTGTTGTTGCTATGTGCTTTTTAAAATGTGACTCACCAGTATTCACCGCATCATTAAACTTTGGGATCAACACATCTCTAATGTGTTTGTCTTGCTTATAGAGTGTTTTGCCTGCAGATATGTCACCACCAAGCCATGCTTTGCCTGGATTATAGTCCCAACCCAAATCAATGCCTGGCAAACGTTGTAATTCTTCACCTGTGTTAGCGTCAACTTCTGTGAAGTACTTAGTGTGTTCTTTTAATGCGTTTTCAGGTGTGACCGTTAAACCTTGGCGATTTATCTCGGCTTCACTCAGGTTTACAACCTTGCACCGGCACAGCCAGCCATTTGGCGGATAATGGGTATGCCAGAAATTATGTTCAATTGGCAATAAAATGTAATTCCACTTGCCATGTTGCGGCCTTACGCGTTGATCACCCGCTGTTAAATATAATAAATATGGCCGACGCGCTTTTACCCGTTGTTGTTGTTCCCAACGGCCAGCTGCTCGTGCCGTATTTTTGTTATTACGATAAATCGTTTTAGTTCGCCAGCCTCGTTTGCCATTGTATGACCAACCATGCTTAGCAACTATGTCATCAAAGCGTTTTCTAAATGCTGCTAGTGTTTCTCCATCTTCTATGGCATGCGTCACAGCTTTATGTAAATCACCAAGTAATTCAGTATTTGTTGCGCCTGCAACGGTAAATGCGCGCGCATGAATATGGCCCCGTAAATCTTTGTATGACTCGGTGGGTATTTGGATCTTCTGCTTAAAGTGGGAAATGGCCTCGTCAAACTGAATGAGTTGGCCATACTTGGGAGAAATTGGCATAAGCGCCCTACTTAAATTTGCTTAATAAGCTGTTGGTTTTATGCTTTGACCCTTGGCTTGACCCATAGAAAAAGTTAAACATGCCACCCAGTGCCGTCGCTAAAATAAAGCCCAGTGCAGTATCTGCAAATCGTTCTGATCCTGCAGGTATTTCTATAAACGTTACCGCTGCTATATATAAAGACGAACTGACCGCCCAAAACCACGAAAATTTATAGATAAAGCGCTTTGACTCGTTATCATCTTGTTCAAGTGCCGCTTTTTGCATATCACGAGCACTGTTTACATTCTTAAAAGCGATTTCTTCTAAATGCTGTTCTTTATTAAGCAGCGCTGTACGAAATTGATATTGCAGCTCGGTGCTTTTACTCATTTTATCAATCACGGTTTCGGTATCTTGAACACCAGTGAGCGTTTGCGCCATATCAACCAATTTTGTGGCCACATCACCACCGTTATCGCCATCAATCCAACGGCCAATTTTATCGTCTAAGCCTGTAAGTTTTGCTATTCCAATAGCTATGGTTAATGGGTCCATTATCACCTCACAGTTTTGCAATGTCTAAAGAAATAGCAACGTCGTTCCCTTGAGTATCTTGCTTATAAAAACGAATGAATCGACAACTATCTATCGTGGTCACAGACTCAGCAATAATATCCATAGCTTGTAGCCATTTACCTGATTCATCGCTTATTTCTAATTTACGTAAACTTAGAATACGTTGAGGATTAAGCGTTCCTTGTTTATCTGTAGAAAAAACCTTATTCACAATTGCTTTAATGTTTTCGTTACCATCTTTCGTCCACTCAGCGATGCATTGATCAATAAGTTCTTTAGCAAGTTGTAGCTCTGGGCCAAGCTCAATACGTTCTTGGTTTTGGATTTTGACTGCCAATGTATTGTCAAAAGTTCTTAAATTCACATTGCCTTTTTTACCCCCCAAATTAACATCATAATCTTGAGCCAATAGCTCTATAAAATTATCTGCTTCTTCCATCTGCATGCGCTTGAAGTTCGTTAGTTCAGCCTGCTGTTTCTCAGCGAGCGCTATCGCTTTTTTCACAAACTCATCTTTAATTAAATCAGTTTGCTTTATATTTACTATGGCAACTAAATTGCCTTTGCCATCTTTCATGTAACCATCTGGGGTATCGTTCATTTCGTCATTCCTCTAATTTCACTTCATTCATCCCTTGCAAAAACTCAAGCTCAAACGCTGAAGCTGCAACTTCAGCGAGTGCGTTATTGGTTATGCCAGGGAATGTGTTTTTAATGCTGTTCTGTAACTCTGTGAGCGATTCGGCTTGCTGTGCAAACTGCCAAATCTGTTCGATTTGGTCGCTTGTTGCTTGGTCGAACTCATCAAATGTAGACACGTCTGTATCGGTATTATCGTTAGCCGCAAAATCTTGTTTTGCAGCGCTGGCAATACCTGCGCCATCGTCCTGTACTTCTAATATTTTCTGGCCGTCTTGGGGCTTGGGAATACCCAGCGTGTTATAAGCGTGATCCTCTGTGACAGGCACAAGCTTTGCGCTTTCACGAACAACGCTTACCGCATCTAAATTGATGTCTTTTTTGTCACGCCAAATGTATTTAGGGGGCTCGCCACCTTCAAAGTTTATTTGGTGAATGGCTTCTAATATTTGGTTTCTATACCCAGATACAAGCGCCCTATCTGCTCGTTGATTTTCACCTGCGCGTTTAGCATGGGTTTCACTGGCAGCCCTTGCCCCGCCTTGCTTTTGTTCTGTTGCTAAGGTTTGGCTAGTGAGCGCTTTGCTCATTTCTGAATTACATAAATTAATAAGCTGTAGCTGTACGGGCTCACCGCTCATTTTGCTTTCTAATATTTCCATTGAGGTGTCGTCAGGTATAACCGCCACACCGTCACTAATGAGCTTAACGAGCCCACTCATGAGCTCTTCTATTTGCCCATCAGGGGTTCCAACGGGGTGTTTACCTATAGGAAAAGGCACCCCAAAACGCTCACACAACTGCACAAAAAACTTAAAGCCACCGTGTTTAAACGTCCATGGCCAAAAGCAACTGCTTAATAGTGGAATACCATACGGGTTTTTGCTGCTGGGCATATGTCGAACACAGGTCCAACGGGCATGTTCAGTGCGTTCGCCTTGTGGGTTTTCTTTGGTTTTAACCAGTAGTTCGTGGTCACTGTTAAACACAAAACGACTGGCAGGCCAGCTGTCGATGCTCGATGGCAACCATTGGTTATTGGCCTTTTCATACTTGCCCAAATGCGTAACCGAATAACCGTGCAAAATGGCGCTGTAGTTGTGCCAATCTAGGTCTAGCCACTGGGTATTTACACGGGGCCTGCGGGCAAAAAGCTGCTGTGCTAACTCATAACTTTTTTGGCTTGCCGCATCATCGCCGCCTGGTACCAGCTCTGCATTGAATGCAAACATACCTGAGCGCAGTGAACGTAGCTCACCAATAACATGGGGGTCGCGCGTTATCTCATCATAAATCAGCGCGCTTTTACCTGCTTTGCGTAGTACTGGATCAGGGTTGGGCAACTCTGTCATCATCGCAAGCATGTTCGGGTCTGTTGCGCTCATGTTGAACAGCTTTTGCAGCTTTCTATAGTTCTTGTAGCTTAAATGTGGCTTAGACATGGTAGCCCTCAATATTCTTGATTACTTTGGTACTGCGAGGCTTGGGTAAACCACCCGCACCGGTGCTTGAAATCATCCACAAAATAGAAAGTGCGCAGCTCAAATCGTAATGGTGCATGCTTTGTTTATCGGGCCAGTTTTCTAACTCGTCTTGAAGTAATCGGCATTTAGTGTGCAGTGCAATTTGCGCTGGGGTATTGGTTACAAAAGGCTCAAGAGCTTCTATTCGTTCTTCTTGTGCCACGGTGGCTGTCACGCCTCTAAGAGGTAATGCAACATTCTGCTCAAGGCCGCGTTTTATATAGTCTTGGCGCATGTATTCAAACGCGGTGTTGTTCTCAAACCCCCACACTAAGCAGTTAAACTCACGCTGCATGCGTATCAAATCATTCAGTAACTTACTGGCTCCACGTACTTTGCGGCTTTCATGCTCTACGTGCAGCTTTTGCAGTTCTCTGCAGTAAAAGCCAACTAGCAAAGCACTGGGGTCGGCACTGGCTGTTTTACCCATGCTTGGGTCGCATGCGCCATACGGTACCCAAAGGCTTAAGCGGTTTACCCAAAATTCAAATTGAAAAAATATTTGCTCTTCATCGCTTTTAGCTATGCCCTGCATTTCTCGGTTGAATTCGCGCTTGTTTGCGGCCCACATACACATCAAATCGTACAGGGTTCGCACGCTCGGCCAGCTGGTTGTTGAGCCTTTGCTCATTTGCTTTTTGTTTTTTAACCAAAACTTAAAACTGGGTTTATCATGGGTGGCAACGGCATTGCCTTTTTTAGCTTCGCGCTTTTCAAAGTCTTTGTCTTTATGCAGCATCAGCTCACGGCATTGCTCCCATAAATCCATGCGTTCAGGGAATTGTGCAATGGCTTTAAACTTATGCACGATATGACCAGGTGCAGACTCAGCCCGTGAGATTGGGTCGTCATTGTTGAGTACGGTGTTAACGCCTAAGAATTTCACAGAGCCATCAGGTGGCCCAAGGTATTGCACGCCCGCCTCTAAAAAGCGCCAGCGTGTGTCTCGTTCGGTGGCCGATTTGGCCTCTTTGTCTGTTAAAATATCATCAGATAAAAGCAGTTTTGGCCTGCTTGCGCCATGGAATGCGCCCCTAACCGCTTGGTCTGCGCCACGCCCTTCAAATCTAACCCCTTGTGCTGTTACAAACTCGCCAATTTTCCACGTGCTGGACGCTGCACACACTTCAGGAAAGTCTAGCGACAAGTTGTTATTGTTAAGCAGCTCGGTTTTAACCACTTCCAAAGTTTTTGCAGGCATCTTGGTTTCAGCACCAAACAAAATCACAAAGTCGATAAAGAGATCAGGCTTTTTAATTCCAAGTTCTGCACATACTTCATCGTCTTGTAATAGGGCCAATACAGCGAGATAAAGCGGAGCTATTTTTACCGCGAGGGTGCTTTTACCCTCACCTCGTGGGGCCACAAACCAGTTTTTCCAGCCATTGGGTAACGCTATGGCATTGGGGAACCACTTCATAAAGTAATCTTGAAACTCACTTGCCTTTTGGTCGTCATCCAACCACATATGGTGGGGAAAATACGTATAAACAAAAAATGTAAAGTCGCCGTTTAGCACCCGTTTTCTGTGCGCTGAAATTGCCTCGGGGCTTGGGTCAATATTACGCTCTTTGGCTTCTATATCACGGCGCAAAGTAGCTGCTATGTCGTCGAGTTCTTTTAAAAACTCTTTTGAATTCATATCGGCCATTAGTCGTCTAGCTCTTTGTCTAAACGTGGGCCAAATGCTTGTAAAATAACAATCAGTGCAGGGGTAAAGTCGGGGTTATGCGTCGATACAAACTTTGCCAGTTTCTTAAGCACATCTGCAGCAATTGCGCGCTTTTCTAGGCGCTTATTACCGCCACTGACTTTCATGACTTTGCTCATCATGTCAGTGAGTGAGTTCAGTGTTTTGGTACGCTGCTCAAGCGTAAGCTCATCGCTTTGTTGTTTAAGTAAAGTGAATGTCTCGTTGACTTGTATTGTGAACTCTTCGATGAAATCTTGGGTAAATTCGCCTGCGGGCCCTTCTGATTTACGTGATGCTGCGCGGGCTAAATCCCAGTCGTCGCCATCCGCTTTGGCTTCTGCTTTCCAGCGCCGTGCTGTGCCTTCAGACACGTTATTTTTTATTGCCGCGACAGTCAGCGCTAACAGCTCGTTTACGTAGCTATCACGTACCGCATGTTTTATATCGGGTGAATGGGCCATACTTACTACCCTCCGCCTGTTTTTAACAGTTCTACCGCCATGGCAACAAGTAGCCCTGCGCCACCGCCAAAGCCCGCTATTTTTATGCGATTATTTGTTACATGGGTTTCAACCTTTTCAACACGGGCTTCTAAACCATCTACGCGTTTAGTTAGGTCTGTTTTAATGTCGGTCACTTCTTTTAAAATCGCGGTTTGTGTCGCTTGTATTTGGCCGATACTCAGAAAAAGTTGGTTTTCTTGCTCTGGGGTCATAGCTGCCACTCCCCGCTTGCCATTTGCTCGGCCAGTTCGTCAGCACGAGCACCTACCTGTGAGGCCCAGCGGCTATTGAGCATTTCAACTGCGGCGGTTTCCCATTTACCCGCTTCAACTGCTGCGATGGTTTTTTTGAAATTAAGAAGCCCAGCAATACCAAGGTTAAACGCCATGTTTATGAGTACGGCTTTGCGAGCGGGGTTACACTTTGATGTGTCGATATTGCTTTTTACTTGCTCTGTAAACGCGGTTATGTCATTGCGCAGTAAATACAGAGCTTCGTCTTCGGTTATGCCTCTGTCTTCTAAGTTGCGGCCATAGCCAATGGTTTGTTTATTCTGCGAGCAAAGATAAACCGTGGTCACACACCCTTCGTGCTGTTTTAATTGTTGTTCTAGTTTTTCCATCATTCAGACCTGTGCTTTAGTTTGTTTTTAACTTGCACAAAGCAATCAGGCACAGTTTTGGGTGGTTTCTCAGCACGCTTTTTGGCTAATAGCGCTTTCACACTATTACGTAGCAACTGTAAATATCGTGGCTCACACAATGCCGCAATCGCTTGTTTTTCTTCTCGCGTATTTGCAGCAACAATGTATTCAGCCAACACCCACACAGGCAATGATTTTGCTTTGCTCATGGGGCTATTTTGGCGTGCTAACTATATGAGGGGTATATGTAAACTAGTTTGCAAAGGTGGGAGTGAATTCACTAAAATAGGCTAAATTAAAAATAGCTTGGATGCAAGAACTGGTGATTGGAACGAGAACATCACAAAGAACTTCAATGGCAGTTATGAATGAGAAACAGTCGTTCGTAAGCATTCAGTTTATTTTTTTAGCCGCATGATTTAATATGCTTATCAATTATTTAAAGTGAAATCGTTTTTATAAACCTCTACCTTTTAAGGTAGGCTCCCGCTAATCTGCTTTTCAAGGAAGCTCATGAGCAAAGTCAAAATTAAGTTAGTAACTATTGGGCATATGCCTTTAAATTTCAGCACTGCGAAAATAAAAAAGTGGAAATCTTCTACCTTTGAAATTGTAGAAGATTTTGATAGTTTTACTCTTAACTGTGATTCTGACGGTTATAACTGGGAGTTTTCTGATCAGCTTGTAAAAGAACAATTACCTGTGAAATTTAATGGGGACTTCATGATCGCTATTGTTAATGTGCCAATTGAAAATAATTGGTACTCTCGAAGATTAGGTAATAATCAAGTTGTATTTACTTTTCATGAAATCAAAGAAATTCTAGAGCACTCAAATATCCCTTTAGAAAACGTAATTTACCGTATTCTTTATGCTTACACCTTATTGTATCGTCGTGCCGGAGATAAGATTCCAGATTTTTGTGACGTAACTGGGTATACACACGACGAAACTCGTGGTTGTTTATTTGACATGAATGGCATAAAAACAGATCTTATTGCTTCGTGCCATAAACCAATTATTTGCAATGAATGCCAAGTAAAATTAAGTAATGAAAGAGTGTCAAAATCATATATAGACTCTTCAAAAAAAGAAATAAAAAGAATCAGAAAAGATCTATATTTCATAATCCTAGGATGGGTGAAAAAGCACCCGGTATTAGCTCTAGTACTTTCAAGTCTATTAGCTATTACTTTAGGTGTAACGAGCTCTTTAATTGCCTCTTGTATTCTAACCTTGTTTAAACCGTAGAATTAGTCATAATGTTGATTCTGAGTAGTACACGTTGAACAATTTAGCATCTAAAAATGTAAAATCTATCAATAATTTGGGTCAAAAAAAGACTCTGTTTTATATTTGTTAAAAAATCTGTAGTCTCGTTATGTGTAGGAGTGAGCATTGGCTTTTATATGCATTGGTTTCGTAACTTTGATTCTTACTTACCACGCTCAAATTAAAACGGGTGATAAGTGGAATAGCTTTTTAGTTTACGTATTTTCTGTTGCAACGTATTTATGCGCTTTATTTTTGAAGGACATCGAAACTGAAAGTGAGGTGTTAAGTCTTATTTATAGTATTTTCGCGATTTTTTTTATGGCTTCAACGCTATTCGTTACTTTGGCAATAAAGCCAGATAAGTTTAGATGAATAATCATAGCAAGAGAATAAAACCCAATTAACATCAATCAGGTTTAATTCTCTTAGCCTCTTCAAGCTCTTTCTCTAGTTCAAAGAGCGGTAATCCAAGGCGTTTACGTTGTTTGATATGGTTGCTCAACATGTTAATACCTGCTTTGAGCATCCACGGTTTTGGCTTGCTGCCACCGCTTAACTGTAAAGCGGTGAGCAGCACAAAGTTGTTTTTATCCATTTGGTTTGGCTGGGGCGATAGACTCGCCGCCATTTCTACCGATAGCTGTGTCTATACAACGTGGTTCGATAGCTTGTTTAGGCGAGCAACTAACATGGCCCAGTACATAGCCAAGTGTGACTAACCCAATAACAACCAGTTGTTTCATTGCTAAATTCATAACTTAAACTCCATTTGCTGTTCACGGTAAACTTCGCTTGCTTCATACGCGTTGTACTCGTGTAGAATTTTGTTTATCCATTGTCGAGTGATCTTAAAGCGCTTTACCAGCTATTGAATGGTTGTGCCTTTAGCTACTTCATCCACAATGGTTTGATTACGTACTTGAGCGAGTACTTTGTTGAGCATGGGCACTTGATATTGCTGCTCTGCATAGCGTGATAATGCCATGCACATATCCATACCAAACACTTTTATGAGTTCACAGTTTTGCGTGGGGTGCTTGGGTATATAAAACATTGAATTTAATTTAAAAAAATTTAATCATAGGGTCTAAAAATAATTGGCTGATGTCAGACTCATGATTCGTTTGATTTCACTCATATAAAATTTGGATTGCTTTGTTATATTATGAACATTAAATATATTTTTATTAGCATCATATCAGTACTTTCTTTGTCGATATGCTCTCACTTTTTTGCTATTGGCCAAAACTTAACTTGGATTGGATTCACCCAGCCGCAGGAGTTTATTTTATTATTGTTAAGGTTACTGTTTTTATCACTCATCGTTGAGCGTATTGTCGAATTGTATGTCATAGCTTACCGACAACCTGGAAAAATTAAACTCGTAAATAGAATTGATAATGGCAATAAAGATGAACGGATTGAAGCGACAGAATTATTAGCTAGCTACCGGGCAGAAACAACAAAACAAGCTGGCATTGTAGGGTTTTTAATAGGTTTAACCATGGGGCTAGTTGGAATACGTATTTTTTCAGATGTATTTTCTTTTTCGGGGATCCCTACACTACAGCTCATTTTGTTCAATGCATTTGAATTATTTACGATGGGTGCGCTAATGGCCGGTGGGTCAAAAGGAATTAATAAAATAGTTAGTGGTATTGAAGCTTTTGCAAGTATAGGAAAACGCAAGTCAGCGCATTCTGATTGAGCATTACCAGTTCTTTTGTGATGAAATATATGGTCATTTACATTATGTTAAAATGACCATGAACTTTAATTGGCAACGCTAAGGGTGAAATTACTTTCCAATTTTTTTAAATTTTAGTGGGCCTTTTTTTCCATCTGAGCTGTAATAGCCAACTAACTGCGTACCATCATTTGAAAGTGCCAAAGTATGAGTGCCTTCTGTAGTCCAACCTGGAATAGCTTGAGTCACCTTAACCTTATATTCTATCGTATTTCCTGAGCGACTTCCGATACCATACTCAACTAGGGGAAGACCTTTAAACTCTACGTAATGGGTTATATATAGCGTCTTTATCTTGGGATACAATCATGTGTCCATTTTTAAAATGTTCATTATTTACATCCTCCCAAAGACCATTAATATTTTTTGTCTGTGCTGCAGAAACAGAAAACACAGCTAGAAAAGTACTCACAAATAACAAGGTTAATGAATTGTATTTTTTCATCGCTAACTCCATAGCATAAGTATTCCAATAGATTGTGAGACAATGTAGCGTTTAATGAGCTTTATTTCAATTGAGAACGATTACAATATATTTAAAACACTTGCGGTCTTTGTTTATAACTGGATAGTTTCTGAAAGCATTGAAAATAAAAAACGAAATTTGTGATTAATAATATATAAAAATTATTATCGTAGCTATTAATTCAATATTTAAAAACCATAGATATAAAAATCCCCACAACTGTGGGGATTTAATGAGAATCGGTCACTATTGAAAGCGTGACAAAGTAGGTCTTAGCTCATTGCCATCATCATTTTGGCAGGATTTTCTAAGTAAGCTTTCCATAAGTTATTAAAGCGTGCGATTGTACCACCATCTATTACACGGTGATCGCCAGACCAGCTAACTTGCATTATTGAGCGTGATACGACATTACCTTGCTCATCGAAGCGCGGCAAATGTTGTAATTTACCCAGTGCAACAATGGCGACTTCCGGTTTATTAATGATAGGCGTTGCGATTGTGCCCCCAATTGCACCAATGTTTGAAATTGAAATCGTGCCACCTTTTAAATCATTTGGTGAGACTCGCCCTTCTCTTGCAGCATTGGTTAAACGAGTTACTTCTTGAGCAACATCAACAATTGATTTATTTTGGCACTGTTTAATGTTCGGGACTAATAAGCCAAGTTTAGAATCAACCGCCATGCCAATATTATGATCATCAAAATATGTTAGTTCAGTACAAGCATCATTCACTTGTGAGTTAACAATTGGAAACGCTTTAATTGCTAAAGACAATGCCTTAATGAAAAATGGCATCATGGTTAGCTTTATACCGTCTTTTGCATATTGCTCTTTCAAATCTTTCCGTAGAGCGATTATGTCAGTTAAATCAATTTCATCACTAAATGTAAAGTGCGGGATCGTTGAAACGGATGCGACCATTTGTTTCGCCATAGCCGCTTTCATGCCTCGAATTGGTTCAACGCGTGTGCTGTTTCCTATGATTTCAACTGATTTATTTACAATGTCAGTTTGGGTGTCGACCTTGTGATCCGATGTATTTACTGGTGCTTGCTCAGTATTACCTGATACAAAGCGAGCTATATCTTCTTTATAAACCCGTCCATTTTTACCCGAGCCTGGCACTAGGTTAATATCTAGGTCTCTTTCTTTTGCTAACCTTCTTACCGCAGGAGATGCAATCGCTTTGCCATTTGCAGCGAGTTGTGTTTTTACTGGTTCAGCAGCAGTTTTTATGTTTTCTGTTGGGGTCTGTGAAGTGACACTTTGACTTGAAGTTCCACCACTGTCACCTGCTAAACGCATTTGAAATAACGGGCTATGTACCTGTGCAATCTCACCTTTTTGGTAATAGAGCTTTTCAACAACTCCATCATATTTAGCCGGTATTTGGACCAATGCTTTGTCAGTCATAACATCGCACACAGCTTGATCTTCTTTAATCTCATCCCCTTGTGCAACAAGCCATTCGACAATTTCACATTCAACAATTCCTTCACCGATATCAGGTAAAATAAAATCTTCAAAATGTGTTGCTGAATTTACATTATCTTGCGTGTTATTTGCCGGAGAATCATTGACTGACTCCACGCCAGCAACTTCCATTGCAAAAAGTGGCTCATGTACCTTAGCGATTTCACCTTTAGCATAATGTAACGTTGTTATCACGCCATCATGTACAGCAGGAATTTGAACAAGTGCTTTATCTGTCATAACATCACAAATTGGCTGATCTTCTTTCACTTCATCACCGACAGCAACAAGCCATTCGACAACTTCGCACTCCACAATACCTTCACCAATATCAGGTAGAATAAATTCTTTAGCCATGATTACTCCTTAAAACTCTACAGACTTTTTAATTGCAGCAAATACTTTAAGCGCATCTGGCACATATTCTTTTTCTAACGCTAATGGATATGGCGTGTCGAGACCACACACTCTAGCGATAGGTGATTCTAAGTGTAAAAAACATGTTTCTTGAATCGTGGCTGCTATTTCTGCACCAAAGCCATTTGTGATTGGTGCTTCATGACTAATAATGAGTCTACCCGTTTTCACAACAGACTTAGCTATTGTGTCAACATCCCACGGTAGAATGCTACGCAAGTCAATGATCTCACAACTAACCCCTGCTTCTTCTGCCTTTTGAGCTGCTTGCTCGATAATCTCCATTTGGGCTCCCCATGCTAAAAGAGTGACATCTGTACCCTCTTTTACCACTTCAGCCTTGCCGATTTCGATACTGTAGTCTTCTTCAGGTACTTCGCCAATCGACGCACGATACAAACGTTTGGGTTCAAAGAAAATAACGGGGTTATCGTCTTGAATACATGCACGCAACAAACCTTTTGCTTGGTATGGATTACGTGGCACAACCAGTTTTAATCCTGGAGTATGGGCGAAATATGCTTCAGGTGATTGTGAATGATATAACCCTCCTGCGATACCACCACCATATGGTGTACGAATGGTCAAATTACCTACATCAAATTCATTGCCACTACGGTAGCGGAACTTGGCAGATTCATTGACGATTTGGTCAAATGCAGGGAAGATGTAATCAGCAAATTGGATCTCAGCTAATGCCGGTGCACCAAAAGCGGCCAAACCATTAGCAAAACCTAAGATACCCTGTTCCGTCAGTGGTGTATTGAACACACGGTGTTTACCATACTTCTCTTGTAAACCTGATGTGGCTCTGAAAACGCCACCAAAATGACCTACATCTTCACCAAAAATACACGCTTGGTTATGTTCAGCCATTGTAATATCGAGTGCCGAGTTAATGGCGTGTAACATGTTCATTTTAGCCATTATTTAATTCTCCCTGCGGTCACTGGATATGCTTCTGGATGTTGTTTTATGTGCTCTTTAAGTTCTTCGTATTGTTTTTGCAAAGCCGGTATCGGTTGATCATATACATCTGATACTAACTCTTCGAGCGCTGGCTTTTGAATTTTTTCTGCTACTTTTAATGCTGCTAAAATATCTTCTCTGATCTTATCTTTTTCAGCTTCATCTTCTTGTTCATTTAGCCACCCTTGTTTTAATAGCCATTTCTTGTAACGTTCAATTGGACAACTATCTTTAAATTCGGCTTCTTCTTCTTTACTACGATACCCAGATGGATCATCAGATGTTGAATGGGCACCTAAACGATAAGCGATAGACTCAATTAAAATGGGTTCACCATTTTCAACAGCCATTTTTCTAGCAGCTTGCGTTGCTGCAAACACTGCTAATGCATCACCGCCGTCCACTCGAATCGTTTTTATGCCGTAACCTACGCCGCGAGAGGCAATCCCGTCGCCTTTAAACTGCTCGTCGGCTGGGGTCGAAATTGCATAACCGTTGTTTCTTGCAAAGAATAATACCGGTGCCTCATGCACTGCGGCCATATTCAAACCTGCATGAAAGTCACCTTCAGACGCGGCGCCTTCGCCAAAATAACAAATGGTCAAATTATCAATCTCAGAACTAAGTTCACCGGTTTTAGGATCAATATGTTTTAGTTTCTGTCCATAGGCATACCCTGTTGCTTGTGGGATCTGGGTACCTAAAGGCGATGAAATAGTTAGGTAGTGTAATTCATTTGAGCCGTAATGAACGGGCATTTGACGCCCTTTACCCAAGTCTTTTTCGTTAGAGAAAAGCTGGTTCATAAACTGTTCTAGAGTGAAACCTCGGTATGCCAATGCTGCTTGTTCACGATACTGGGCCATGATCATGTCTTCTGGCTTAAGCGCAGCTGCACTTGCTGTAATTGCAGCTTCTTCTCCTAAGCACTGCATATAAAAACTCACTCGCCCTTGGCGCTGTGCAGCTTGCATACGCTCATCTAATAAACGAATAAAGCGCATGGTCGAATATAGGTTTAAAGCAGTTTCTTGATCGATATCAGGGGCTGTTGCGCCTTCTAATATCTCTCCATTTTCACCAAGTATTGTCAGTGTTGGAATATTTAGGGCATGGCTATCAATAAACTTCAGCGCATGACTGATATTTAGCGATATGTTATTGGGGTTAGTCATAACCTACCTTCTCTTGTTGTCGAAACACATTTGCAAACTATGAGACACCAATTTTTGAGCTTTGGAATATCTACACATTCGCGTTATTTCTTATACGAATAATCTGTGCGACAAATGCAAATTGATTAAATTAAAGCGACCTTCACTTTACGTTAACGTAAAGGGTTATTCAACTGATAGTAGGTGAATAACCCTTAATTTGCATTATATAAGTTGGAAAGTTTTCAATACGGAAATGAAAAACCTTTTATAACAATGAATTAAATGAACTTTTCATTTATTTCCATTGGAATAACAGTTAACAGTGCACGTTGACCTAGTGCAACTTTGGCATTTGGAAAGATTATAGCCTCACCCTCGACTTCCGCAAAATACTGTGTATCACCATCTGTAGCCAATAACGCATTTTTAGAAAAACCCGTGAAATTCACTGCGCTGTCAGGGAATGGGAAAGAAAATTCATCATGAGTTCGGTTTATTGTTCGATGAACTTGAAATAACTCAAAGTCCTGCGCATTAAAATCTCGATATTTCACTTCCTCTTGGCTAATTAATGCGGTCAATGTATCTTTGGTTTTTGCAAATCTAGCCATGTCATTTTCACCGAATGGTTTTACTTGCCCAAGTTCAACGGTAAAGGCATCGGCACCAAATTGAAATGATGAAAAATAACTAAAGGTTGTTGCTGCAGAACGCATTGTTAATACCGTATTTACGCCACAAGACAGTAAAAACTGTAATTGTTGTTTTTTCCATGGTTTGCCATGCAAATATGGATAGACCGCAAACTTTTCATTTTTAGAACCACGAATTGCCGTGTGCAAATCGTAATGGCAGCGGTAACGCCCTTCTTCTACACTGGTAAAGAAGTCAGTCACATAGGTTTCTAATTTTGCTGCTCGAACGCGCTCTGGGTTTGTGATCTCTCCCTTTGCATGTTCACCATTAAAGAGTCGATTTAAGTTTTCTTCAACAAATCGGTTAGCGATATTAATTGATTTCGGGTTACCATAAATAAACAATACTCGCTGTTTTAGTATGAGTTCGCCCTTTATGATCGATTGAATTAACTGATCACATATTTCGATGGGCGCTGTTTCATTACCATGTACCGCACTTGATAGAACAATATCCTTTGAGGTGTTGCCTTGGGGAGTAAACTGAATAACGCCTGTATCAAGTACTTCCACTAATGTGCCATTATCCAGCGTGAAATTGCTAGCCGGTAAGTCGAATTCATTTTCACGTGTTAGGGTTAAAAAATCCCCAGTTTTTTTTAATGCTTCAAGGTACATACAGCCACCTGTTATAATAATGTGAGAGTAAATACCCTTAATTAACCCGACTACAATGACGTCTGTCTGCTTATTTAAGGATACAAAAAAGCCATGCATCACGCATGGCTTCAAATAAAAATAAGTTAGCTAATAACAGAATCAACTAACTCTTTTGCTTCTTGCTCAAGCTGAGCCAGATGTGCTTCTCCTTTAAATGATTCAAGGTAGATTTTATATATATCTTCGGTACCTGAGGGGCGTGCAGCAAACCAGCCAAACTCAGTCACAACCTTTAAACCACCAATTGAGGCATTATTGCCAGGTGCGCGAGTTAAAATCTGGGTGATTTTATCACCGGCCAATATGTTCGCTGTTACGTCGCTTTCACTCAGGGCTTTCAGCCTATCTTTTTGAGCTGTGTCAGCTGGTGCGTCTATCCTTTTATATAGTGGCGCGCCAAATTTGGCCTCTAACTCTTTGTATCGCTGCGAAGGGGTTTTGCCAGTCACAGCCAATATTTCCGCTGCCAATAATCCAAGGATAAACCCATCCTTGTCGGTATTCCAAACGTCACCATTCAAACGCAAGAAAGACGCCCCGGCGCTTTCTTCCCCGCCAAACGCCAACCATTGCTTATTGAGTCCCTTAACAAACCACTTAAACCCAACAGGTACTTCATATACTTCATGATTATTGGCTTGTACTACTTTATCAATCATGCCTGAAGACACTAATGTCTTACCGATTTTAACGTCGCTTGGCCAGTCTCTGTGGTTTAATAAATAATCAATGGCAACGGCTAAAAAGTGATTTGGGTTCATTAACCCATCTTTGGTTACAATGCCATGGCGGTCATAGTCTGGGTCGTTACCTATGCCAATGTCAAAATCATCTTTAATAGCGATTAAATTAGCCATTGCAAAAGGGGATGAGCAATCCATACGAATTTTACCATCTTTGTCCAGTGGCATGAATCCAAATGCTGGGTCGACAACATTATTGACTACGGTTAGATTTAGGTCATATTTTTTAGCTATAATTGGCCAAAAGTTGATGCCAGATCCCCCAAGTGGGTCAACCCCAATGGTTATGCCTGCAGCAGCAATTGCCTTTAAGTTTATAATGTTCTCTAAGTCATCAATATACGGTGTCATTAAATCTTCGTATTTAATAAAGCCAGAACGTTTTGCTTTAGCATACGGGAATAGCTCTACTTCAACGAGATCTTCAATGAGTAATTGATTTGCTCTGTCTTCAATCCATTTCGTGACATCAGTATCAGCGGGCCCCCCATTCGGTGGGTTATATTTAAAGCCACCATCTTGGGGTGGATTATGTGACGGCGTGACAACAATCCCATCGGCTAACTCATTAGGGTGAGATTTATTGTAGGTGACAATCGCGTGGCTAATCACAGGTGTAGGCGTATAATCATCGTTATCTTGTGTAATAACTTGCACTTCGTTTGCGACTAATACTTCTATAGCTGAATTGAAGGCAGCTTCAGATAGTGCATGGGTATCTTTACCTAAAAATAATGGGCCAAAAATATTATTCGCTTTACGGTAGTCACAAATAGCCTGCGTTATTGCTAAAATATGCGATTCATTGAATTTGACATTGTAAGAGCACCCTCGATGCCCTGAAGTACCAAAAGCCACACACTGTTCTGGGTTTTGCTCTAGATCGGGTTCATTCAAATAATATGCAGACATCAATTTAGGGATGTTAACTAACTCTGATTGCGCAGCTTTTTTTCCTGCACCGGGATGAATTGCCATTAAGATTTCCTTATAGGTAGTCTCGGATAGTTTCAGCTTGTGCTTCATTATAACCTAGGCCAAGTGCAACCTCGTGAAGCATCATTTTTTTACGAGTTGTGTTTGAGTTGGTCATCACCCAATATTCACTGTCCAGAATATTTTTTGGGTTCATACTACTACCACTTTCAAGCAACGCTTCTTTGCTTGTCGCAAAGTAAATTCGATCTCGGCCTTTGATATCAAGTACTTTTTTAAACGCTGTTTTATGTGTACGATGTAAGGCACATAAAATAAACAAAAACCTGCCAACAACACCTTTTTGCATAGCAAGCTCTTCTTTATTTAAAATATTGAATACGTTAGCTGAAGATTCTGACACTTTAGTGACTGTGTCTTCGACCGCCACTTCAGTCGCTACTGGTTCCGCGTCATCTTCCGTAATCGATTGAATACTATTATCAGGAGTCAAATTTAATAAACGACGTAAGATTTGCGAGGCACTCTCACCAATACTTTGAGTGTTACTGGCAATATATTGATAAAGCTCGTCATCTATTTCTATTTTTTTCATGCTTTTCCTGTCATTACTGGTATTAATGCATCTAAAAATGATTATATCCTGATTTAACAGATTACTCTACGGCTTTGCATTTATGTCTTTGACTGGCACAATTAGCACAGATACATTGGAGAAAATATGTTACTAAACTATAAGCAAACAGGAACAGGTCCTAACCTAATTTTGATGCATGGCCTGTTTGGCTCACTAGAGAACCTCAATATAATCGCAAAAGCCTTGTCTGAACACTTTACGGTGGTCAATGTTGACTTGCGTAATCACGGGCAATCATTTCATGATAACCAGATGAACTATGACGTCATGGCAAACGATGTCGTTGAATTAATGCACCACCTTGGCATAGAGAAAGCGCATGTTGTAGGCCACTCTATGGGTGGCAAGGTTGCCATGCAGTTCGCGACCCTATTTAAAGAAAAAGTCACAAAACTTGTGGTGCTCGATATTGCACCTGTAACTTATCAACCCCGCCATAACGAAATTATTAACGGCCTTAATAAAGTTTCTATACATCCACACGTCGTTAGTAGAAAACAAGCAGATGAAATTCTATCCGAGCACGTAGAAATGTCGGGGGTTCGTCAATTTTTATTGAAAAGTTTGGCCAAGAATCCAAACGGCAATTTTAGTTGGAAATTTAATTTACCTGTTATCTCTGCAAACTATCAGAGTATCATTTCTAACATAAAAGCTTATGCAGGCAATTCATGCGACGCATTGTTTATCAAGGGAAATAACTCTGATTACATTCTTGCTGAGCATCGCGAAGCAATTGTGGCCATATTTCCCAACGCAACTGCTAAAGTTATTCATGGTACTGGCCATTGGCTACATGCAGAAAAACCACTGCCTGTAAATAAATCAATTATTGATTTTCTTCAATAATTGTTCGGTTTTTGTTGTACCGCTCTTAATTTATCTTTATTGAGTATGGTATAGTAGCCGCCGTTTAAGTTTTCAGTTGGGTGCATATGGTCAGCCAGTATATTAATGAATTTGAAACCTTAGGACTGTATTTCGCTTTAGCGGGTATTTTCTTTTTTATCGGAATGGCAATTCAAGACGTTTTAAAAAAAGGTGATGTACCCAAGTTTGGTCGATATACTGTGTGGTTAGTATTGTTTCTAGGCTGCTCTGGTTTTATTGCTAAAGGGCTAATTCAAGTCTTTTGGCAAGGCGCAGGTGTTGGATAAAAATGGCCAAATCTGAAACAGACAGAACAACGATTGATTTGTTTGAAAATGAAAAGCGACCAGGAAGACCAAAAACTAACCCACTCCCCAGAGAGGTTCAGTTGAAAGTCAATAAGCGCAATCAAATAAAAAGAGATCGCGCCAGAGGTTTAAAACGTGTTGAATTTAAGGTTTCGTCAGAGCTTTACCAAGCATTGAGCGATATGGCTGATGAGCAAAACATTAGCCGCAGTGCTCTGATAGAGACCATCTTGCAAGAGAAATTAGCGAATAACAGATAGAAGGTAAGTATTTAATGGCAAGCGTAGGTATATTTTTCGGCAGTGACACCGGTAACACAGAACATGTTGCTAAAATGATTCAAAAAGAGCTAGGTAAGCAGCTCATTGACGTCAAAGACATTGCAAAAAGTAGTAAAGAAGAAATTGCTGAATTCGATTTAATTTTGTTTGGCATCCCTACTTGGTATTATGGTGAAGCACAATGTGACTGGGATGATTTCTTTCCAGAACTTGAAGAAGTCGACTTTGAAGGTAAACTAGTCGCGATTTTCGGTTGTGGTGATCAAGAAGATTACGCTGAGTACTTCTTAGATGCTATGGGTATGATCAACGACATTGTGACCGAGCGTGGCGCGATTGTTGTTGGACATTGGGCAACTGAGGGTTACCAATTTGAAGCATCTAAGGCCATGGCTGATGACAATCACTTTGTTGGCTTAGGGATTGATGAAGATCGTCAACCAGAATTGACAGAACAACGTGTAAAAGCATGGTGTAAGCAAGTATATGACGAAATGTGTCTTTCAGAGCTTGAAGACTAAATAAAAGACTACTTTGCACTTCACGCTTTAGCGCGTTATTCTTAAGTCAAAGCAGTGTCGTGCGAATGACTTAAGACAAAACTATAATTAATTGAGACAGAGTGAATGACTGATCACAACTTAGAGTTAAAAAAAGCAGGTTTAAAAGTAACATTACCAAGAATAAAAATTCTTGAAATATTACAATCACCTGACAACCAACACATCAGTGCTGAAGATGTGTACAAGATTTTACTCGATAAAGGTGAAGAAATTGGTTTAGCAACAGTATACCGTGTACTAAACCAATTTGATGATGCTGGCATTGTTACACGTCACCATTTTGAAGGTGGAAAGTCTGTTTTTGAATTATCAGGTAGCACTCATCATGACCACTTGGTATGTTTAAAATGTGGTAAAGTTGTTGAGTTTGAGGATGAGATGATTGAATCTCGTCAAATACAAATTGCTAACGAAAATGGCATACGTTTGACTAATCACTCGTTGTATTTATATGGTGAATGTGAAGACACGGAAGCGTGCAAAAAGTATGCGGATGAAAACGGCAACTAATATTGTGCATTTTTAAAACCGGCTACCTAGCCGGTTTTTTCATGCATTTTTTCGCTTTCCTGTTGGCTCTTTAAGTTATACATGCCACTTGCTTCAAACTACTCAAAGTAATCAACGATTTAACTTTCACTCTTTCCTCCCCTTTTATTGCTAAGCCAGATTAAACACGACTACTCACTGGATATTTAAACAGTCTAAGTTACAATACCTACCTTAGTCATAAAGGATAATTGCAATGTACAAGCTTTTTGAGCGTTTCACTGACCCATTTCCTCAATCCAATGTAGCTCAGCCGCCAAAGTCACTTTTTTCATTTTGTCGTTTTTATACCAAGGGTATGGAGTGGCCGCTAGGTATTATGTCTTTGAGTGCAGCTTTGTTAGCAATACTCGAAGTGGCTTTGTTTGGCTTTATGGGAGACTTAGTTGACTGGCTATCACATTACTCACCAGATACGCTCTTTATTGAAAAAAAGTCAGAGCTCGTTTTCATGGCCATCGTTACGGTTATTGCCTTGCCTCTCATTACTTTTTTTCACTCAGCAATTATCCATCAAAGCTTGTTGGGCAATTACCCTATGTCTATTCGCTGGCAAGCTCACCGATATTTGTTACAGCAAAGTATGGCTTTTTATCAAGATGAATTCGCTGGTCGAATTTCAACGAAAGTAATGCAGACTGCCTTAGCCGTGAGGGAAACTGTAATGAAGTTACTTGATGTTCTGGTTTATATTCTTGTTTATTTCACCGCGATGCTCACCCTTGTAGCGAGTTCTGATCCTCGACTGATGGTTCCTTTAGTACTGTGGTTATTTTTGTACATTGCGGTTCAGTTGTACTTTATTCCTAGGTTGAAGAATATTTCAACTGAGCAAGCCAACGCGCGTTCAGAAATGACAGGTCGTATCGTCGACAGCTATACTAATATTTCTACTGTTAAGTTGTTTTCTTATACACAACGGGAAGAACAGTATGCAAAAGAAAGTATGGAAGTATTTATTGAACCGGTATACAAACAAATGCGCCTTGTAACCAGTTTGAATGTCTGTGTTCAAACTGTTAACTATTTATTGGTATTTACCGTTGCCGCCGTCGCAATCTATTTATGGTCATATAGTGCAATAACCGCAGGCGCTATTGCGATTACAATTGGTTTAGCATTGCGGTTAAATGGGATGGCTCAATGGATAATGTGGGAAATAAGTGGTTTATTTGAAAACATTGGTACCGTTGCCGACGGGATATCCAGCCTTTCTCAAGAGCTCGATGTCACAGATAAACCAAACGCATCTCAACTGGAATATCAGGCTGGAAAAATAACCTTCAACAATATCCAGTTTGCCTATAAACGCAAAGATAAATCCAAAGAACATAGTGTTATAAATAACCTCAACTTAACAATTCAACCAGGTGAGAAAATTGGCGTAGTTGGCCGCTCAGGGGCCGGAAAGTCAACACTTGTCAATTTACTGCTGAGGTTTTATGACCTAAACAGTGGCGCAATAACGATAGACGACCAAAATATTTCAGATGTGAAACAAGAGAGTTTACGCCAGCTTATTGCAATGGTTACGCAAGATACGTCTTTATTGCACCGCAGCATCGCAGATAATATCTTATATGGTAAACCGACAGCAAGCGAAGAAGAATTAATCACCGCCACAAAAAAAGCACAGGCATTTGACTTTATAAAAGATTTAGAAGATAGCCACGGTAACACAGGCTTTAATGCACAAGTTGGTGAACGCGGGATCAAGTTATCTGGGGGGCAGCGTCAGCGCATCGCCATCGCAAGAGTGTTACTAAAGAATGCGCCAATCCTTATTTTAGACGAGGCTACGTCTGCCCTTGATTCAGAGGTTGAGTCTGCAATTCAAGATAGTTTAGATGACTTAATGACCAATAAAACGGTTATCGCTATCGCTCACCGGCTATCAACTATTGCACAAATGGATCGCCTCATTGTAATGGAACAAGGAGAAATTATTGAACAAGGATCACACGAGGTACTATTAAAACAAAATGGTGTTTACGCCAAATTATGGGCTCATCAAACTGGGGGCTTTATTGGGTTGGAGTGACCCCATAACAAAAGATCCGGCATGCTTGGTCAACTAATTCATCAAGCGCTGCTTCATTAAGTGGCGCTTTCCAACTAATTGTTTGCTCCCAGTAGCTCAACTTTTTAAGTCCTCCCCAAAAAAAACCTGCCGCAAATTCTGGACTAAATTCACCTAAACACTGGGTATCTGCCGCATCTTGAAACCATTGCAACATTGATTTCTCACAATTTAAAAAGCGCCCTTTCAAACTTTCAGCGCGCTCTTTTGAGCGCATAGATTCAATCATGACGATTCTCGACAAAGTAAGGTAATCTTCATCATTCAATAGCGCTAGAGCACTAATTGCCAAATGTTTTAACTGTGATTCAAATTGGTAGTTCGGAATAAATTGAATCGCAGCCAATGGTGTGATCCGCTCAATCAATTGCGAAACTACGGTGTCAAACAATGCGTCCTTAGTCGGGAAGTGTTTATATAAGGTTCGCTTTGAAACTTTTGCTTCGCTACTAATCGCTTCCATTGTCGTTGCTGATAAACCAAATTGGGCAAATTGCGCAATTGCCGCTTTTAAAATATCTTGCTGTTTGATGGAATAATCCGGCATAAGTTACAAATATAAATAATTGGTGGGCCACATTTTAATAAAAAATAGCACAAATAAATAGTACACGATACCGTTTACCTTATATAGCAAAAAGTATACACTTGTGTTTACTTGCATAAAAGTCACCCTAATTTCTTTACATTATGTCGTATTGGGTATGAAATGAACTATGCAAGGTAGTCTATTTGAGTTGTCAATCGCCCTGACCCACTATATTGCCAACTCGTGATAACACTTATGTCTATAAATTTACTTATAAACATAAAATAGGATTTGGAGTGTTTATGTATCCCCCACTTAACAGTCGTTTAAAAAAAATTTCCGTGTTAATAGCATCTTTTACGCTATTAACCGCATGTCAAGATATGCCTGAAGCACAATCAGCAGGCGGTATGCCACCCGCTCAGGTAAGTGTAGAGCCTGTATCAAGGACATCGGTACCAATCATAATTAAATTGCCTGCAACCCTCGCTGGTAACAAAGAGGTTGAGATCCGTGCTCGCGTGTCGGGTATCGTTGAATCTCGTAATTTCGAAGAAGGACAGAAAGTATCTGCGGGTCAGTCCCTATTTACCTTAGACTTAGAGCCCTTTACATTGGAAGTAGAGAAAGCTCAAGCTGAAGTCAATGTGGCGGTTGCAACCGTAAAACAAGCAAAGCGAGAACGCGACCGATTACAAAAGCTCAAAAATGAGCGTTCAGTATCAAAACGAGATTTCGATAATGCTGCATCAAACTATGATATCGCAGTGGCGAACCTCGCTTCCTCCAAGGTTGCTTTGAATGAATCAAAGTTAGACTTGGAATACGCACACGTAAAGGCGCCTGTTTCAGGCATGATCGGCCGTGAGTTAGTCTCTGAAGGAAGCTATGTATCAGGCCCTGAACTGTTGTTAACCGAGTTGACCGAAACTGACACTATGCGTGTACGATTTGGCTTTTCTGAGCGCGAACAACTTCAAATGCGTAAAGATGTTGAGAATGGCAACTTAAGCTTACCCAAAAATAATGAATTCGATACAAAATTGATTCTTCAGGACGGGTCCACTCACGAGAGTATGGGCAAAGTAAACTTTAGTGATGTTCGCGTTAATCGGTATACCGGAACAAGTGAACTCCAAGCCAAAGTTGAAAACGCCACGGGTCAACTACGACCAGGGCAATTTGTTCGTGTAGAGCTTATTGGCGCCGTGCGAAACAATGCAGTACTTTTGCCACAACGAGCCGTACTTGATAATGGCACAGGTAAGTTTGTTTATGTTGCCACGGAAAATGAACAAGGGACTATGGTCGCACTACCAGCACCTGTCGAGGTTGGAGAATGGGTACATTTAGACGATAAGAACTATTGGGTAATTCGAAGCGGATTAACCGATGGTCAGCCTGTCATCACAGAAGGGTTCGCGCGTATCTTCTTTCCTGGAATGCCTATCGCAATAGCTGATAAAGGAGAGTAACACGATGTTCTCTCGCTATTTTATAGACCGACCAATATTTGCTTTTGTGATCTCTATTGTCATTGTATTAGCTGGGCTTGCTGCAATGCGAAGTTTGCCCGTAGCACAGTACCCTGAAATCGCCCCTCCTGTTGTACAAGTGACTGCAGCGTATCCAGGCGCTTCTGCTGATGTATTAGAGCAAACGGTTGCAGCGCCAATAGAAAATGCCATCACCGGTGTTGAAGGTATGATGTACATGAGTTCGACTAGCACAAGCTCAGGAGCAACCACAATTGCTGTTACATTTGAAATCGGCACTGACGTTGACCAAGCTGCGGTAGACGTAAACAACAGAGTGAAACAGGTTGAGGCTCGATTACCAGAAGAAACCCGACGCCAAGGCGTTCAGGTAACGAAAGGTTCATCTAGCTTTTTACAAGTTCATGCGTTTTATTCACCTGACAATACTCGAACCAGTTTATGGACTTCTAACTATGTCACCATGAACATTCTTGATCGTATTAAACGGATCCCAGGCACCACCAGCGTGCAAATTTTTGGCGCCAAAGATTATGCGATGCGCGTATGGTTAAGACCCGATATTATGAGTCAGCTAGCTGTTACCGTTGAAGAGGTTGCATCCGCTATCCGAGAGCAAAACTCACAATATGCAGCTGGTAAGATAGGCGCAACCCCAACCTCAGTGCATGCTCAAGAACTTGTCTATAGTGTGACGGCACAAGGCAGGCTTTCAACACCAGAAGAGTTTGACGACATCATCATTCGTGCTAACCCAGATGGGTCAAATCTACTACTGAAAGACATTGCCCGTGTTGAGTTAGGCTCTAAAGATTATGACTTTGCCGGAACAATCAACGGAAAAGAAGCGGTGTTACTTGGGATATTTTTACAACCTGGCGCTAACGCATTAGATGTTGCGGCTCAGGTAAATAGTACAATTGAAGAGTTAAAAATACAATTCCCCATTGGGCTAGCTCATGTTACGTCATACGACACAACACGTTTTGTAGAAGTGTCTATTCGCGAAGTGATTATCACCTTAATGGAAGCCATGGTTTTGGTATTCTTAGTGGTCTATTTATTTTTGCAAAACTGGCGAGCAACACTGATTCCAACATTAGCCGTGCCGGTATCTTTACTAGGTACATTTGCAGGTATGTATATGCTTGGCTACTCAATAAACACCCTCACATTATTCGGTATGGTGTTATCTATTGGTATTGTTGTTGATGATGCGATAGTGGTACTTGAAAATGTTGAACGTATTATGCACGAACAAAAAGCCTCCGCACGTGATGCTGCAATACAGGCTATGAAAGAAGTCAGTGGCCCCGTAATCGCGATTGTACTTGTGTTATGTTCTGTGTTCGTGCCCATCGCGTTTTTGGGCGGTTTAACGGGCGAATTGTTTCGTCAGTTTGCCATTACAATTTCAATCGCGGTGAGCTTATCTGGTGTGGTCGCGTTAACAATGACCCCCGCTTTATGTGTGCTTATTTTAAAACAAGAACACAAACAAACGGCGCGATTTTTCTTGTGGTTTAATGTGTGGTTTACCCGTATTACTGGTAAATACGTCGGTGCTGTGAGCTTTATGGTCCGTCGCGGGTTACTTGGGTTCATTTTAGTTGCCGCAATGATCGCTTCAACCGCAACCCTTTGGAAGAGTACACCCGGTTCTCTAGTGCCTGATGAAGATCAAGGTTACTATGTATCTGCTATTTTCCTGCCTGATGGTTCTTCACTTGAGCGTACAGCTAAAGTTGTCGAAGAAGTTATTGCTGCAGTTCAATCTAACCCTGCCAATGAAAATGTTGTCGCCTTTACTGGATTTGACTTCATCGGCGGCGGTTATAAAAACAGCGCTGCGACCCTATTCGTCACTCAAAAACACTGGGACGAACGAGAAATTGACACAAAGTCACTTGTTGGTGAGCTTTATATGAAAACAGCGCATATTAACGAAGCGTTAGTACTCGCATTTAACCCTCCGCCAATATTCGGACTAGGCAGTACCGGTGGGTTTGAAGTGTATCTACAAAATAAAGGTGCTGGCGGCCATGAGAAGCTTAAGCAGAATATGCAACTGGTAATGGCTGAAGCACAAAAAAGCCCTGTGTTATCAAGTTTGCAAACCCTGTGGCGACCTAATGCGCCTCAGCTCAAAGTACATATGGACCGAGAACAAGCCCGTGCTATGGGTGTTAACATCAATAGTGCATTCACCGCTTTGGGAGCTAACTTAGGAACGTACTATGTAAACGACTTCAATAAATTTGGTCGCGCTTGGCAAGTGCTGCTTTCAGCCGAAGCTGAGTTTAGGATGACCCCTGAAGACGTAGGTCGTATATACGTGAAAAACAATCAAGGTGATATGGTTCCTATTTCCGCGTTTACACGTATTGAGTACAGCCGAGGACCTGAGAACCTAGAACGATACAACAACCTATCTGCAGTAAAGCTACTGGGTGAAGCCGCCCCGGGATACAGTTCAGGCCAAGCTATAGCTGAAATGGAACGTATAGCCAAAACAGTACTCCCACCCGATATGACTTACGACTGGACAGGTTCGGCCTATCAAGAAAAGCAAAGCTCTGGCACTACAGGTTTGGCGCTGGGTCTTGCTGTTATAATGGTATTTCTAATATTAGCAGCCTTGTATGAACGTTGGTCTTTGCCCTTATCGGTATTACTTGCGTTACCATTTGGTACATTTGGTGCGTTGATCTCTGTATGGATAGCGGGTTTAACCAATGATGTATACTTTCAAATTGGCCTCGTTACGTTACTTGGTTTGGCAAGTAAAAATGCTATTTTGATAGTTGAATATGCGCTTATGAAATATCAACAGGGTTGGAGTGCCAGTGCTGCTGCGCTTGAAGCTGCAAGGCTACGTTTTAGACCTATTATTATGACATCATTGGCATTTATACTTGGGGTGGTACCGCTCGTATTGAGCTCCGGTGCTGGCGCAGGTGCCCGACACAGTGTTGGTACCGGTGTTATGGGTGGCATGATTGCAGCCACATTCTTAGCTATTTTCTTTGTCCCATTATTCTTCTTTTGGTTAACAAATAGAAAGTTAACTGAGAAAAGAAGCAAACAGGAACTTGCTGAAGAAATCGCCCAGCAACATAAAAAGGAACAAGTTGACACCGAAGAAGGGCTTGCATAACCGAAACACGTTAATAAAACGCCAACTACAAAGTTGGCGTTTTTGCTTATAAGCCGTTAAGATTAAATAAAAAGTCAGTAACAGATTAATATATGAGCAGTAACCTACAAAATACTTTTGATGAATACTTTCAAGTCGAAGACAGTAATCAGGTTAACTTGTTTGTTGTCCAAAATAGCGATGTGCCACAAACACAGGCAGAATTAGAAAAGAACATCCCCGCACTATTTAAACTCGCTAATGAAATCAATGAACTAGATAGTAACGCATTAAGACCTTTACGGAATTTGGGGGATGTGGCAACGGAGCTTGCGTCATTTTTACAGGCCCAGTCTCGAAAAATCGATCTGATAATGAGCCATATACTGGCAACAGAGCAACCTGACGAAGACAATGTATATTGTGATAGCTATGGTGGTGGTGGATTGAAAGTAACCTTGGCGGAGAAGATCTCTATAGGGACTCAATTACGAACAAAACTATTTTTAAATCACGAAGCCAGTGCTATTTACTGCTATACACAGGTTATTGCTGTAGAACGGCTCTCTAGTGAAAAGCAGCAACACACGTTAGGCTTTACCCAAATCCGTGATGCTGACCAAGAGTTAGTGGTTCGCGCAAGTTTACATGCCCAGACCCGACAACTAAAAAAGCGTCAATTAGCACAGAATAAAGAACAAAATAGCTGACACCAAACATGGGAATGATAAACTAGTAGCTTAGAAATTTATTTGTGTAACATCATGAGCTTTAGACTTTTACCTGAATGGGCACCGCAAGATGCAATTATGTTGACGTGGCCTCATAAAAACACTGACTGGGTTAATATATTATCAGATGTAGAACCTGTCTATGTCACTTTATGTCAACAGATTTCCCAAGTACAGAAAATGCTGATCGTGGCCCACACACCGGTGCTAAAACAACATATCACGACGCTACTGAATAATGCGTCAATCGACTTAGGTAACATTGTTTTTGTAATCGCCCCCTGCAATGATACTTGGGCTCGTGATCATGGTCCCATTACTGTGGCCAATAAGCAAGGGAAGTTAAAGGTCAAAGATTTTACCTTCAATGGCTGGGGGAACAAGTATGAAGCGCAGCTAGACAACAAGCTCAATACTGCGATTGCGACACAAGCTATGAGTGAACACATTCAGTTTGATAGCATCAATTTCGTACTTGAAGGTGGTGGTATTGAAATAAATGAACATGGCACCTTACTGACAACCTCTGCTTGCTTATTAAACCCAAATAGAAACCCCGAATTTAGCAAAGAGCAAGTTGAATATATACTGTCACAAGAATTAGGCGCAGAGGCCTTCTTATGGGTTGAACATGGATATTTAGCCGGTGATGATACGGATAGCCATATTGATACGTTAGTACGATTTGCGCCAAATAATACGATAGTATACGTAACATGTGATGATATTAATGATGAGCATTATGTTGAATTGGCGAACATGCAGCGTCAATTGGCGTCATTTACAACCCCTTCCGGTAGTAAATATAATATAGTACCCTTGCCATGGCCAAAAGCGATATATAATGATGAGAAAGAACGCTTGCCGGCAACCTACGCCAATTACCTCATTCTAAATAATACCGTTTTAGTACCTATTTATGGCGATGACAATGACAGTTTAGCGATCTCTCAAATCCAATCAGCTTATCCCCAGCATACAGTTATAGGCATTGATTGTTTACCTATTATTCATCAATTTGGTAGCTTGCACTGCATTACAATGCAATTACCACGTGGCTTTTTACAACAGGAATAGACTATGAGTACTCACGCCTTAAACGTCGGCATTGTACAACACAGCAACAGTGATGACCTTGCACAAAACGTATTAATAACTGAACAGGGGATCAGAGATGCTGCAAAACAAGGAGCAAAACTGGTTATATTACAAGAATTACATCGCAGCTTATATTTTTGCCAGACAGAAAATACAGACTTATTTGACCTAGCAGAAACGATCCCAGGTCCGAGCACACTTTATTTCGGTAAACTAGCACAAGAGCTCAACATAGTGATTGTAACTTCTCTATTCGAAAAAAGAGCAACTGGTCTGTATCATAACACCGCGGTTGTTATTGAAAGTGACGGCTCTATTGCGGGTAAGTATCGCAAAATGCATATTCCTGATGATCCCGGTTTTTATGAAAAGTTCTATTTTACACCTGGCGATATGGGTTTCACACCGATTGATACATCCGTGGGTAAATTAGGTGTGCTAATATGCTGGGATCAATGGTTTCCTGAAGGTGCTAGGTTAATGGCCATGGCCGGTGCAGAATTACTGATTTATCCAACCGCGATTGGTTGGGACCCTCGAGATGATAAAGACGAACAAATTCGCCAGCGTGACGCTTGGATAATTTCACAACGCGCCCACGCTATTGCCAATGGTATTCCTGTGATCAGTGTAAACCGAGTTGGCCATGAACATGACCCAAGTGGGCAAAGTGATGGAATAACGTTTTGGGGTAACTCTTTTGTGGCAGGCCCCCAAGGCGAAATGTTACTGCACGCCAGTGAAGATAAAGAACAAGTATCGGTTATTAAAGTTGATCAGGCGCAAAGTGAATCCGTTAGACGCATTTGGCCGTATTTACGCGATAGACGAATTGATCACTATCAAGACCTTTGCAAGATTTATCGTGACTAAAACAATTAGAAAAACAGATTAGGAGTACTCAATGGCGTCTGCGCATTGGAGCGAATTACCTTGGATTAAAAACTCAAAGGATAAAATACACTGGGGTCAACTAAGTGGCAGCGGTTTAACTATCGCATTAAGCGAAGGAATAAGAAACAACCCAGAGTTGGTTGTTATCGTAACCCCAGATACTCCCTCAGCCTTGCGCCTTGAAACTGAGTTAGATTATTTGTTACCCGACTTACCCGTGATGGTTTTTCCTGACTGGGAAACACTTCCTTATGATCACTTTTCGCCACATCAAGATATAATATCACAACGATTAGCCACACTTAACGCCCTGAAAAAGCAGAAACAAAGCGTGCTCATTGTGCCTGTAGCCACTTTAATGTTACGTACTGCCCCACCGGCATTCATTTATGGCAATGCACTCCAATTTAAGGTCGGTGATACGGTAGATGCACAACAACTTAAAAATGCGTTAACAGAAACTGGTTATCGGCATGTTCAGCAGGTAATGGAGCATGGCGAGTTCGCGGTAAGGGGCTCGATAGTGGATCTTTTTCCTATGGGGAGCCCTACTCCGTTTAGGTTTGATTTCTTTGATGACGATATAGACAGCATACGTCTTTTCGATATAGAGACCCAACGCTCTAGCGATAAAGTAGAAAACATTGATTTACTGCCAGCGCACGAGTTTCCAACCAACGATGAAGATATCGAACGGTTTCGAGTGGGATACCGGAATGCATTTGGTGCAAGTGCCGAGCAAGACTCTATTTATATGCAAGTGACTAAAGGTAACTGGCCATCAGGCATTGAATATTATTTGCCTCTTTTTTACGATCAGTTAGCAACTATCTTTGATTATTTACCAGAGAACGCCACTATTGTTCACTTAGGTGATATTGAACATGCTGCTGATGAGTTTTGGCTTGATGTGTATAAACGTTATGAAAACCGCAAAGTGGATCCACTCAGGCCTTTGCTTGAACCAGCGATGTTGTATCAACCTGCAGAAGAGCTGTTTAAAAACTTTAACAGCCATCCTAGGATCCGTCTAAGCGAAGCAAAACTTGGTACAAAAGCAGGTCATACTAACCTCAGCGCAAAACCGATTAAAGATGTGCGTATTGACCACAAACAGACGGATCCATACGCACAGTTATTGAAGTTTGTTACTGCTCAGAAAAAACAAAAGTCACGTATTGTGTTCAGCGTTGAAACCGATGGCCGACGTGAATCATTACTCACGCTACTAAAACCGACGGGGTTAAAACTTAAAGAGTTTGATAATTTTCAAAAATTCTTATCTGCAAAAAGTGATGTTGGTCTAGTTGTAAGTCCATTAGAGCAAAGTGTTTACCTCTCTGGAGAGCCCAGCTTAAGCATCATTACAGAACAAGAGTTATTAGGCGTTAAAGTCTCACAGCGTCGTCGCCGTAAGCATAAGTACGAGCAAGGCCAAGATTCCCTTATTCGTAATTTAGCAGAGTTAAAAGAAGGTCAACCCATCGTTCACCTCGATCACGGTGTAGGCCGTTATCTCGGTTTGCAAACCATTGATGCAGCCGGTGTCGCGACAGAATTTGTGACCATTATTTATGCGAATGAAGCAAAACTCTATGTACCTGTTTCAGCGCTGCATATGCTTAGTCGATATTCCGGAGGAGAAGAAGCAAGCGCTCCACTTCATAAATTAGGCTCAGATGTCTGGGAAAAAGCCAAACGTCGAGCGGCCGAGAAAGTCCGAGATGTTGCAGCAGAGTTGCTCGATATATACGCTAAACGACAAAGTAAACCTGGTTTTTCCTTCAAAATTGATGGTGCTGCATATCGGGAATTTAGTGACAGTTTTCCTTTTGAAGAAACCGATGACCAGCGCAATGCCATTGAAGCTGTTTTGGCTGACATGCAGTCTAATCTCGCGATGGATAGATTAGTGTGTGGTGATGTCGGCTTTGGAAAAACGGAAGTCGCCATGCGCGGTGCTTTTGCGGCAGTCAATGACAATAAACAAGTGGCTGTTTTAGTACCCACTACCCTGCTCGCCCAACAGCATTTTGAGAATTTTAAAGACCGATTTGCTGACCTGCCAATAGAGGTTGGGGTTTTGTCTCGTTTCAACAGCACCAAAGATCAAAAGTCTACATTAACAAAGCTTAAAGACGGCACCATTGATATCGTTATTGGAACCCATAAGCTTATACAAGAGAGTATTAAGTTTAATGACTTAGGCTTATTGGTTGTTGATGAGGAACATCGTTTTGGTGTTAGGCAAAAAGAAAAAATTAAGCAGTTGCGTGCTGATGTCGATATTTTAACACTCACAGCCACGCCTATTCCACGGACACTTAATATGGCAATGAGTGGAATGCGAGACTTATCAATTATTGCCACCCCGCCAGCGAAACGTTTAGCTGTTAAAACATTTGTTAAAGAACGCAATGATGAGTTGATCCGAGAAGCAATTTTGCGTGAGATTAAACGCGGGGGACAAGTCTACTTCTTGCACAACAATGTTGAAACCATCGACAAAACAGCTTCGGATATTGCAGCCTTAGTACCTGAAGCAAGTATTGCCATTGCACATGGACAAATGCGCGAACGAGAGCTTGAGCAGCTTATGGGGGATTTTTATCACCAAAAGCATAACGTACTCGTCTGTACCACCATTATTGAAACAGGTATTGATATTCCTTCGGCAAATACCATTATCATGGATCGTGCCGACAAGCTTGGACTTGCGCAATTACACCAGTTACGCGGCCGTGTTGGGCGTAGTCATCATCAAGCCTATGCGTACTTATTGACGCGAAATACCCAAACATTGACTAAAGATGCTGTTAAACGTTTACAGGCAATCGAGTCGCTTGAAGTTTTGGGGGCCGGTTTTGCGCTTGCCACACATGACTTAGAGATCCGTGGCGCAGGTGAGTTATTAGGTGACGACCAAAGTGGTCAAATTCAATCCGTTGGCTTCACACTTTATATGGAAATGCTGGAACAAGCGGTACAAGCATTAAAAGATGGCAAAGAGCCAACACTTGAAAATTTACTGCAAAAACAGTCTGACGTTGATTTAAAAGTCCCGGCGTTACTGCCGGATGATTATATTCCAGATGTGAACATTCGTTTGAGTATGTACAAACGTATTGCAAGTGCAACAGACTTAGGTGAGTTAGATGAACTGCAAGTCGAACTCATTGACCGATTCAGTTTGTTACCTGATGCCGCTAAAAACCTATTCGCAATACAGGCTCTCAAGCTCAAAGCAAGTAATTTAGGGATCAGTAAGGTCGAGGCAAACATCAAAGGCGGGTACTTTGAATTTAGTACCTCGACAAAGGTTAACCCAACGTTCATTATAGGTTTGATACAAAGCAATCCCTCTATTTATAAAATGGAAGGTGCAAGTAAGTTACGTTTTGCAATCGAAGAAAAGAATGGGCAAGAAAGAATGAAGTTAATCAATGCGATGATGGATGATTTTGACAAAAAGGCGCTGGCATAAATGCACTTAGTAAAAACAATGATCATATTGTTGGCTGCCACAAGTGCTTTCGATGTTCATGCAGTACGATGGTTTGAAATCGAAATGATAGCATTTGAACAAAAAGCATCTCCTCTCTTGCGAGAAGATTTCAGTTTAGAGCATGCTGAGATCAAAGGTAACCGCAAACGAGATTTACTCACTGATGGCTACAATGCGCAAGGACAGCAACACTGCTTAAAAGGCGATAGCTTTTTTGACCCTCGGCCACTGAGTGTAAAGTTAACCAGCAAGAATACGTCATGGCTTTGTACTGACAGCGCCGATTACATGTCTAAATATGATACTTTGCCACTAACGCCTTTCGCACCGGCTCAAGAGCATATGGATAATATTTATCTACTGGCTAAAGAGCAGCTACAATTTGACAATACGGTAAGTAAGCTCAAGCGCAAAGGTTTAAAACCAATCTTGCATACTGGCTGGCGTTTTCCAGAGCAAAGTAAACGACGCGCACCTTTTATCAAGGTGTTTGCAGGCAAGCGTTTTCCGGTGCCCGTTAGCTACCATATTGCCGACACTGTCACTGAGCAAGGTTATGTGAGCCTATTACCCAAAAAACCACAAGCTATGCCCTCTGAGCACGGTGACAACTGGCAAATTGAAGGTTTAGTAAAAATACATGTCCGACACTACCTATACGTAACAACCGATTTAGATATACGTTACGAAATAGAAACTGGCGACACACAAATTGCACGTATGTCTCAGTACACACGGGTTTATAGTGGTGATATGCATTATCTGGATCACCCAAAACTTGGCATAATATTTCAAATTAGAAAATACCAACACTAATAACGGGGAAAAACATGAAACAATTTCTTATCATTGCGGGATTACTCTCGCTTGCCGGATGCTCTAAAGTTTCGCTTGAAAACTACAATAAAATAGAAGTTGGAATGGACAAAACAGAATTAGAACAAGTTTTAGGTACTGCTGATAACTGTGAAGAAAAAACACTGCATACAAATTGTACATGGGGTGACGAAACACAGTATATTAAGGTTACCTTAGTAACCGATAAAGTCACTCTTTACACAAAAAAAGGGCTTGAGTAATTTCTCCTCTAACTCGATTTCACCTACAAAGTTAGGTGAGTTCACCGGAATTTCTTTGTTTATTTAAACATACAATTTAGCACTTGGCCATGGTGATCAAATTACGCCATGGCTTTTTAAAACGGCTGCATTACTTCACTCCCTGCGTATTTCTTCAGACCTACGGCATATCAAAAGATCAATAACGCAAGAATAAGTCGTTATTTATCTACCAAAATTAATATATGTCATGCTAAGGCTTTTTGGCCAAAGTAACCGCTAATTTCTGACTCCTTTATAAAATACCGACTATTTCAGGCCATTTTTTGACCTTGTCATTTTTTACGTTAAAGTTAATAAGGTCAATGCTTTGGATCAGAGCGAATGCGCTATTTCTAGGAAATATGTAGATGGATATTCTAATTATCGATGATGATTGTGTAGATAGAAAGATTATTAAAAAATCATTGAGTGCATCAGCCTCTAACGATCATCACATAGTGGAAGCAAGCTCTGTATTACAAGGCATTAAAGCCATTAAAAACCGTAGCTTCGATGTCATCATCTTAGACTACCGAATGCCCGATGTTAATGGGCTAGAATTGCTTATCGATCTCCGTTCGAAACCCGACTTGGGCGACACAGCCATTATTATGGCGAGTGGCTCTGAAGAATCACACCTTTCACTGGCATGTATTGAAGCCGGCGCTCAAGATTTTATTTCAAAGCAAGACATCAACCGAGAAAGATTAGATAAAGCACTCCAGCAAGCTAAAACACGCTTTCAAATGGAACAAAAAAAGCATGCTAGCTACCTGCAAGTAAAAGAAATGGCAGAAAAAGATGCGTTAACAGGGCTATCAAACCGTTATCATTTCGACGAGATGATTTCTGTTTTAATCGCAAATAGCAAACGAAATAAGCAAAGTATCGCGTTGCTTAGTTTCGATTTAGACAGCTTCAAAATAATTAATGATACATTAGGCCACAGCGCAGGAGACGCAATATTAAAAGAAGTCGTTAACCGTATCTCGTCATGCTTAAGAAGTAATGAGGGGTTTGCTCGAGTTAGAAGTAATGAGGGGTTTGCTCGAGTTGGTGGTGATGAGTTCGCCATCGTTATAGGCGGTATTCAAGCCATATCAATTATCAGTGTTATCACAAATCGAATTTGTGATGTGTTTAAATCCCCATTTAAAGTAGAAAACCATGAGGTGTATTGTGGCGTAAGTATTGGCGTTGCTTTATTTCCAACAGATGCATGTAACGCCCAAGAGTTGATGAAATGTGCTGACATTGCAATGTATCGAGCAAAACAAAGCGAAGATAATAACATTTGTTATTTCAAGAGCGAATATCAACAAACGTTTCATAGGCGTTTTAGTATTCAAAATAGCATGAGCACACTGTTGGATAGCTCTAGTTTCACGCTTGTATATCAGCCTATTTTTTCTACTATCACATCAGAATTAACCAGTATAGAAGCGTTGATACGCTGGCCAAAATCCGAGACTATATACACTCCTGATGAATTTATACCGATTGCCGAAGAGTCAGGAATTATGGTTGAGCTCGGGCAATGGATAATAAAAACAGCGGTAGCACAATTATCAATATGGCACCATAAATTTAGCCAGAAGTTAGCACTCTCGATCAATATTTCCCCCTTACAACTTAGAGACGATGGGTTTACTGAATTTCTTGTAAGTACCTGTCAAAAATCAGGTATTCATAATCAATATGTGACACTGGAAATTACTGAACCGACCCTTTTCAACAAAAATGAGGTGATTACGCACACGTTAAAACACCTCTGCGAACTCGGCTTTAACTTAGCACTTGATGGTTTTGGGTTGGGGCTTACTTCCATTAATCTCCTTACAACTTCCCCTATTAGTATTGTTAAATTAGATAAAAGTATGCTGACTCTCAATCCGTGTACACATCCCAGTATGCTCAAAGCACTATCACTCATGCTCAATACTTTGGAGTATTCCATTGTCGCAAAAGGCGTAGAAACACAGCAGCAATTAGATCAATGCGCTGAGCTGAGCTTGGCCGGAGTTCAAGGCTTTTTATTTGCAAAACCAATGTCCACAGAGCATTTAGAAAAACGCTTGGAATACCTGCTCGATACAGTTTAGTGCTTGCAACCTAAATAACCCTTATTGACATAAATTTGAGAGTGCCAGTTATGATACGTTACACATGGTTAATTACCGCCTTAAGTATTTCTATTTATAGCAATGTACCCAAAGCGAAAAAAGCGCAGCTTGATGTTAAGAGTTACTATGGCCACTATGACACAAAAAATAAGGTTGCTGGAAAACCTTCTCCAAGCTTATCAAAAGCCATTATTGAAAAATGGAAGTCACCAGTTCAAGCGAACGCCCCGTACAAACTAGCAATATTGTTTCCTCATTTGAAAGACCCATTTTGGGTTGCCGTAAATTATGGGGTATTTAAACAAGCTGAAAAGTTTGGAATTGGCGCAGAGTTATTTTTAGCCGGTGGCTATCGTAACCTTGGCCGTCAAGTCATTCAGTTAGAAAACGTATTGAAACACAAAGACGCTTACGATGGTGTCATTATTGGTGCGGTACAGTTTAAGAAAAGCAAGTTAGAAGACATATACAAAAAGCTAACCGCTGCAGGCATGCCCATAGTCTCCGTGATTAACGATAGCTTTACCCCTACTATCAATGCTAAATCTCTGGTTTCATGGGAAGAGCTAGGCTTTCAAGCCGGCAAGTACCTAATAGAACATGCAAAACAAAAAAGCGTCAAAGTATTAGTGATGCCTGGACCTAAAGGTACAGGTTGGGCGCCTGACAGTTTAAATGGATTCAATAAAGCATTGACGCAAGCAAGTGATCAACACAACGCTAAAGTGCTTCCGGCAATTTGGGGCGATACAGGAGATAAAACCCAACGGCATTTACTTAACTTTATTCTAGAAAAGCATGACAAAATTGACTATTTAGTAGCTAACGCAATAGCCGTTAATGCCATGGTGACCAAGGGACCCAATGGTGAACCTGCGCCGATTGAAACGTTCAAGAATAAGCATCCTGAGATAAAAATAATTTCAACCTATATTATTCAAGATGTTTTTGATCATATCACCGCAGGAAGAGTGTTGGCATCGTCAACTGACTTAATGAAACAACAAGGTCAAATAGCAATAGACATGATGATAAAGCTATTAAACGGCGACCAGGTAGGTAGTAAAGAAAGTAATTTCCCATTTCGTGCAGGACCAATCGTCCCTATAATTTCTCAGGACAACATTCAACAGTGGCCATATGAATACTTATTTGGCGAGAGAGAATTTAAAGCAATTCATGTACTGCCAATCAATCAACCTGTTTTGTTACAGCAGCGGAGTACAAATGAAAGCTAATACAAAATGGAAAAATACGCTGGCAGCTAAATTACTAGTAAAAGTTTTTCAATATTACATTTTTATAACCGTCATTGTGACGCTCGCACATATGTCAATGGACTTTTCATTTACAAAAGATATTGTTGAAGATGATTTAAAAGTTTTTC
>NZ_JAGJEF010000043.1:0-40790 GCF_018100875.1 Pseudoalteromonas sp. MMG012 | reverse complement strand
CAACTCCGGTAGTTGAAGCACCTGTAGTTGAAGCGACAGCTGTGAACACGCCAGTGCTTGATAATTCTCACGCTACGTCTCGTATCCGCTTTAATCAAAATGCGAGTGCACCGATGAAAAAGGCCAGTAGTGTAGAAGACTCTAGTGTTGTAATAACCCCTTCTGCAATGCCACATGAAGCCCGAGAGTTAGTAGAAAACTCAGGCCTTTCTGCAGGCTCTAAAGCCCCAGCAGGACGAGCTAGTGCGGCTATGGCATCACCTGCTCAAGTTGGCTAAAACATAAAAACTCAATTAAAAGGCCGCTTTTTTGCGGCCTTTTTTATCCTAATACAAATACACTCCTACCTATGTTGATAACGGTAAAGGCCTTAATCAAACCAATAGTTCTGATCTCCTCCAACCTATTAAGCTATCAATAACTTTTACGGAACATCAATACAAACCCTTCAAGAGCATACGCGAACACGCCCTAATAATAGTTTATTAATCTATACAGTTTTATTGCTTAACTCAGCAAAGAAAGCTTGTGACAAGAAGATTGATTGCGATAAGACTGCACCGCTATGAAAAGCGACAGTAATACTTTAAGTCTAGTAAAGGTAGCATAGTAAAGGCAGTGTTAATTTCAGCATGGTTTGTAGATGTCACATAACTTATTTGCCTAGTGTGTGATCAGCCACATATCGCTGCGGCCGATTTAAACTCTGTTCTTTTATCATTTACTAAGTGATGCATATTCTATTGAATATAAAATGCCTCTCTTGATAACACTTTTTCTAGATAATGCTTTGTTTCATCATAGGGTAAGCGACTTTGGAGTGCTTCTAAAACTAACTCAGGAGACATCGAGTTAATTACACGACTCGCCTTCTTTATATTTCGTGAATCATCACTATTAAATACCCTAGCAACATTGCCTGCTCCAGTGTTGTAAGCTGCTATAGTACAGTACTTACGACTTATGGGGTCTTCTATATGTCTTAAATATCGATCATTTAATATATGTAAATATGCAGTACCCGCTTCAATATTATTGTTAGTAACATATAAGTAAGGTTCTGACATAGGCTCATCTATATCATACAAAAACCGATTTACGTCAACGCCTGCACTGGTTGGCACAACTTGCATCAATCCATAGGCTGGAATATGAGACTTAGCCAGTGGGTTAAAGTGACTTTCGGTATGCATCACCGCGAGTACTAAACTACCGTCAATATCAAACCGCTTACTGTGAGCGGTTATTTGATTGAGGTAACTGCTCGCTCTCTGCTTAGCGAGTGTATTTTTTGGCAACTTTATCACAAACTCTGTAACAGAGCTGTCACTGCGCCCAGATGGTAACTCTTTGATACTTTCTTTTAGGTTTTTGAGTCTATTGTTTTGCAATGTCTGTAGGTCAGCTTTTTTCTTCTCAAGTACTTGTTGCGCATTATAGTTTTGGGGGTTAGTCAACGCATTAGGAGATAATACATCATTTTCCCCCGCTAATAGCACGTCAAACTGCTTTTCAAGCAATTGCTGCTGTTGTTGTGTTTGATTTTGTATTTGCCGCTTTGCATCAAGCAGTGCTTTTGCTCGTACTTTATTATCAATAATATAAGATTCACTTTTTTCAATTGTAGCTTGCTGTTCTTTGACTGATTGTGTTTTAAAGAATTCAGTTAATAATGCACTATTTGATTGTAGAAATCGTTTAAATACAGCCTGTGCATTTTCCTGAGAAACATCAGTATCAGCATGATGCTTAATACCAACCACTAATTGATCTTGCTCGAAATCGACAATTAATCTGGTATTTTCAGCTTGAGAATAATGTACATACCGACTTGTTGTCGAAGTCTGAGCATCACCCCATTGTTTAATCAACTTATCTCTAAAAGCATCAAACTCTGCAAAGTGCTCTTCAACATATTTGTGGTATTCATTAAGGTGCTGTGTCTTAAACTGCTCAAACTCATCGTTGTCTTGCACTGAATGTTGACTTGTTTGCCAACCATTCATAGCCTCATCTAACTCGGCGTATAATTGCGCTTGACTTGCTTGAAGTTGGGTCGGTAGAAGATGAGTGGCAACAACAAATGCGATAAATTTTTTCATTATGCTGTTCTCCAAAATAGATAAAATACAGTATTCGCGTAATAACGTGCTATTACGCGAATACTGAGCCATGATTAGTTTGTCAGCTTAGCAATTTCCTTTTCTAAATCTTGCTCTGCTTTAAATGCTTTAAACTCTTGATATAGAAACTGCTCATCTTTGGCATTTATCTTTGGCTTAGTTTCTTTTATGAGGTCTTTAAAAAGCGTTTTTGTCAGCTCAGGAGATAACGTAGTCAATGCACAGAAATAATCTTTACCACCAATCTCCACAACATCAGCTTTAACAATACGAGATCCACTGAGTGTTTGTTTAGTTAACTGCTTAGAAACCGAACTAAATGTAGTACCGACTGTTGTCTCTTCATTCGCATCAGTCCTGTTTGCAAAAGTTTTGTCTAAGCCTTCTATACGCGTTTCTATCTGCTGAGAAAGCGCGAGACGTGCATTCGCAACAGCCATTTTTTGGTCTATTGAAATATTACCCGAATATTTAATGCAATCAGCCGCTGCGATCCCATTCTCTACAACAGGGTTCAATACCCACTCTGGTATATTTACACTCGAGCTTGATGCAGCGTCATTTTTAGTTGAACTACACGCAGATAGCATCCCAGCAATAATCAAAGTTGTTAACATTGGTTTCAATTTCATAGTGGTTCCTTTTAGCATTGAGCGGTTTAGAGTTAATCTAGCAAAAATACATCGCATTAACAGTAATAAAGTGTAAAAACGATTTTTAACAATTTATTGCTTTAAATATCATTTCTTTTTATCTAACTTAGGGAAGTTACTGTAATATATTCTCAATTATAATTGAGTGCAAAGGACGCATTTTTGAATTTAAACGTCATAAACACCCTAAAAAAATTAGTACTAATGAGTACTTTAACATGTTTAAGTGCTTGCAACGTCACGCACTTTCAAAAAAACAATGCGATTGCGTTGGCTCAAAAAGGTGAACTTGTCTCAGCAAGAACAACTATAAAACGTAACTATAGTAGTCAAGGCAAGAATAGACTTTTATATCACCTTGAACTTGCCACTTATTTCCAATTAGAAAAAAAATATGCGCAAAGTAATGAACACTTAAGTGAAGCAAAAGACCTACTTGACTCTTTTTACACGAAGAGTATTTCTGAGCAAGCATTGTCGCAATTTAGTGGTCCTACTTATACTACTTTTCATGGTCAAAAATATTACCGTCCATTGCTACATATGATGAAAGCCATGAACTACAATGCACTTGGCACGCTTCAACCTACTCGCAGGCAAGAGATGCTAGACGCGTCACTGATTGAAATGCGACAATTAAACGTTTACTTAGAAGGATTAACGGAAGAAACAGGTGGTTATCATGCGCCAAGTAGTGATGAATTAACCAACCAAGTTTATGCCATTTTTCAACCTCTCTTTTCACCGAGCGATTTACTCACTAATATTGAATATAAAGATGATGCCTTTGCACATTATTTAAGTGGCCTACTTAATGAACAAAGTGGTGAGTTGGATAGCGCTAGATTACAATATCAACGTGCGGCACTGGCGTATGAAAAAGGGTTTGCAAAACAATACCAATTGCCAAATCAAACCACCGAGCAGGTTTATAAAAATTTAGTAAGAGTCATGAAACAGGCTGGAGGTTATGAAGAAGAGCTCAGTCATATCCAATCGAAAGTCCAACCTGATAACGTTTATGCTGGCAGCCAATTGACCATTTTACAGAACCTTGGTGTGGCGCCAAAGCGTAAACAATTTAACCTCATTCTAAGGGCCGATCACAAATCCAAAGCGTTGGTCATCACACCTATTCCGATGGGCTCACACCGAGAACAACAAATTCAGATGAAATGGTTTCAAATGCTTTTCGCTGACACCAGTTTATTCGACATGATGCAAAACTATGCAATGGGTGACATCTCTGACGTCGCACTTGGACTATTAACAAAGCGTATTCCTCTCGGTGGGTTATGGGACGATGCTAAGAAAGTAGGTCTGATTGATGCTTTAGAATATGGAGGAAGAATTTCAGTTACCTACTTATCCCCTTCAGAAACGAGAGTCCAAGGCTCAGAAGTTTGGGTTAATGGCAAAAAGCAATCAGAGCTAAAAACTTTTTATTCAATTGAATTATTAACACTGCAGAATGCACTAGAAAATGCTAATACTGAGATCCAATTAGCTTTGACTCGCGAAGTTGTAAAAGCGATAACAGCACAACAATTACTAAATAAAACAGGTTTACAAGAAAATAATGTATTCAGTGGTATCGCCAAATTAGCAACGTCAGCCGTTAATGCTGTCACGGCTTCTGCAGATACACGGCAATGGCAGTCTTTACCCGCAGAAATAAGAGTGTCTCAAATACCGTTGCCAGTGGGGCAACACCAAGTCACCATCAAAACAGTACTGAATTCTGGACGTGTAATAGAACAAACGGACAATGTTGATGTAAAAGGACCCATGTCCCTGTGGCAAACCAGAACTTTTATTAATTCGCAAAAGCAACCGACATCATCTGCACAATCAATTTTTACTTTGGAATAAATGGTATGAAAACAACACCTAAATTAATCACAACGGCCCCTCTTTTTGTTGCTCTATCTCTTGCTTTGGTAGGGTGTAAAAGCACAGAGGTACGTCGCGTAGACTCGAATCAAGAAGTTGCTCTATCTGATAAATGGAATGGCAAAGACTCCCAACTTGTATCAGAAGCAATGGTCAACGACATGCTGAGCTTTCCGTGGGTTAACGATCATCTAGCTAAGGAAGGTACAAAGCCTGCGGTAATTATTCAATCAGTTCGCAATAAATCTCATCAGCATATTGCTGTTGATACTTTTTTAAACGATTTAAAACGCGCAATTTTGCGCTCTGGACAAGCTGATTTTGTTGCCAGCGCAGATTTACGCGGTGAGATTAGAAATGAGCGAAAAGATCAGGAGCTTAACTCAAGCTTAGCAACACAAAATGAAATGGGCCAAGAGCAAGGCGCTGACTACGCCCTATCTGGCACCATTAACTCTTTTTTAGATGAACAAGGAGGCAGCCGCGTGACTTTCTATCAAGTAGATTTACGTTTAATTGACATGACAACAAACCGGGAGGTATGGAATGGCCAGAAGAAAATTCAAAAAGTTCAAGAGCGCTCACGCTTTGGTTTCTAAAACCAGCGTGGCATTTTGTGTCTCTGTTGCATTACTAAGCGGATGTAAAACCACTCAGAACAGCTCTGAAAATATAACCAAACCCACTTGGCTGACGACCACACCTACATCAGCATATTTGGTATATGGTGTTGGCAGTGCCAAAAACATAGGCAACACGCGCCAAGCTCAACTTGCTGCGCAAGAAGCTGCTCGTTTGGAGCTTGCAAAACAGTTGAATGTATCAATATCAGGAACCACCACCGTACAACAAACTGCCAATGAAAAGTCGATGCAATTTCATGTTGATGAATTGATAAGCTCTAACGTCCCGACGATTCAGCTGCAAGGAGTGAAGATAGAACAAGAATATCAGTTCAATGATGTTAACTATGCACTTGCTTCATTTAATCGCACTGAAGCCATAATGCAAACTGAACTCAGTATCAATGCGCTCGATACTCAGATAAGTGAATTTAATATACAAGGCACTAGTAAATCAGAGCTGCTAAAAAAAGCAGTTAAAATAAAAACGTTTGCGGCTAAGCGTAGTAAACTGAACGCATATTTACATATGCTCCAAAGCCCTTTCGTCAATATACCGGCTAAAGTAAATAAGCAATTAGAAACAAGCGAGCTCATACTAAACAACCTTAGTTTCAATGTTGTCTCTGATAATATGCAGCACGCAAAAGTAGATGACCTTCTCTCGAGTGCCCTTACTCGTAATGGCATAAAAGTTACACAATCTAATGCTGATTTCGATTTAAGTTTTAGAGTTGAGTGGCAAGAGAAATACCAGTCAGGTACTTATTATTCTGTTGCAGAAAGTTATATGGTCGTTATTGAAAATGGGGAAGAAAAAGCACACTTTAATAGCCGTGTTAAAGCAGCCTCTTCCTTCAAAGACACAGCCAAGAGCAATGCAATGACTAAGCTCGCCGAGAAATTATCAACACAGCTTGCTAAATTTATTATTTCTGGTCATTCGTAGTCGGCATAACGCGTATAAAGGCCACGCTAGTGGCCTTTGTTCAAACAACCCTTGATTCATTCACTTTCATCGTAATGGCGTTCAAGCTGATCTTTCAAATTAGGTGGGATCCCTTTTATTGTTAAGGTATCAGTCGCAGCGTTATAAGTCACTCGCTCGCCCAAATGTTTGCGTTCAAATCCTATACTTACACCACCTCCAAGACCAGAAAACTTAACCATACTTGTTACGGTTTTCTTATCTACTGGGAATGACTCTTCTAAGGCATAATCTTGATCTTTATAAAAATCATCAAATTGTGTATCGCCTGATTTCGACAATGTATCTGATAACGTTTCAATATTGGCATCTTCTCCTGATGCGATACAATCATTACAATAATCAAATACTTCTTTTCGCAACGCGTCTTTTTCTTGCTTATCAAACTGCTGTTCACTCAAGTAGTCTTCTACCGCCTCTAGCATGACTTGAGATTGTTGCTTCGGATCTATTCCCTCTTCACAGCCCAAAAAGTCCAAAAAGAAGTCAGCTACTTTACGACCCGCTCGACCTTTTATAAACGAAATATATCGCGCGTCATCTGGTTGAGTGTCCCATGCTGATAAATCAATTTTTGCGGCCAGTTGCATACGGGAAATATCTAAATGTCGAGATGATGACAAATCAAGGTCCGATGTTATCGAATAATGGTCTTTAATATTAATTAGGGCGATTAAAATATAATCGGTTGCAACGTATTGATAATGGCAAAAAACTAAATAACCTGTCTCATTAAAAGCATATTTATTCAACTCTTCTTTTAATACCTCAGTCGCCTGCTCCGTCATGTGCCAAAATCCAAGTTCATCATTTCGATAACTTTGCATAGCAGCCGACACCTGACTGTTTTTATCTCCACTAAACGCGCAATACCCTTTACCCGGCTTTCCGTTGTAAGCGTGATGTAACTGTTCGATAAACACATTTACACGGTCATTAACTTGCATTTCATCATTGCGCAAATGGATTTGTGTATCTTCATCTTTCTTGTCTACATAATGTACAACAAGTTTATTCACCTCAATGCTCATCTTTGTTTTTCACGCCCCTAGTGTTAAAATAAATAAATTATAACACTTTAATATTGAACTTACTGATGCCTATCCAATCAAAATACTCCAACGAGCAAGTTGAAGAAATTGTTGACCAGCTACTAAACGTACTTACTCAGCAACATTCTACTGTTGACTTGAGCCTTATGTGTTTAGGAAATTCTATCACGCATATTCTAAAAGAACATGTGCCTGAAGGAAAAAGACAAGCTGTTGCCAATAACTTTGCAAAAGCATTACAGCAATCGGTAAAATAACTGAATGAATTTATCCCCTCAAAATCCTTTTTCATCAAAAGCAAGCCAGTTACTCAGTTGGGGGCATTGGTTCACTTTTGCTAATATTGGATTAGTCCTGCTGATCAGCAGTAGTTACCTTTTCGCTGATAAAAGTCCAACGACTTTACTTGGTTGGTTCTACATGTTGATCACTTGGATTAGCCATACCAGCTTTATAACGTTCAGTGCATTTGTGCTCACGATTTTTCCTTTGAGTATGGTCTTTCCATACCCTCGACATATTAGAGGTATGGCGGCAATTTTAGCGACTCTGGGGATAGCTTTATTGAGCCTTGATGCATTTGTTTATTATAAACTCGGATATCACCTCAATTTTTCATCATTGTCTGATATTGTCAGCGTTCTATGGAAAACAATCATTGGTCATCCAATTATTGCAACTGTGGCAGCGGGCGGATTTATACTGATTATTTTTGCTCTGGAACTGGTTGCGGGAAATCATGCTTGGCACAATCTTGCAAAATTAAAGCAATATCGATTTCCTCGTTATGCAACTGGTGCACTGGTATCTTGCTTTGCAATGAGTCATACAATTCATATATGGGCTGATGCAAATACGTATTTTGACATTACTAAGCAAGACAATGTTTTACCACTATCTTATCCAACTACAGCTAAAAAATTACTTGCCAGGCATGACTTACTCGATATTGAAAAATATCAGCAAGCAACTGATATACAATTTGATCATAATGACAGCCAATATCAACTCCCCCGTGCGCTGCCTAATTGCCAACCTAGAAAAGCATCGGTCAACATTGTTTATTTTCAAACACTCGCTGAACTGCTTAGTTTCACGAATGACCACGATGAATTAGTTGCCGTTTCACAATTAATTCAGCCGACAAATCACGATGATGCGCGGTTTAATTTGACTTTCGGGCTACCTGCATATTATAGGAACCCGCAAACTCAACACGCTCATCCAAGTTGGGATCCATCAAAACGGTTGATTTTTCCTAAGCACCTAGACGATACAGCAGCTGAAGAGGGAGAAAATGCTTCACTTATCATCATTAATGGTTCTGAAAGTGCCGTAAAATTTGACCCCAAACATCTTTACTTTGCTTTTGCATTAGCAGCAAAAAACAGTGATGTTATCAGCACAAGTTCCTATTTTACAAACGTAACCAAACTACAACAGATTGACGGGTTTAAACAATTACAAGACATCACGTATACTCTGCTCGCTTCTCATTTAGAATGCTCAGAGCTTGCTAAAGCCACCATGATTGGTAGGGACTTAATTAATAGTCGTACCAGTGTTGGCGTTAACTTTACCCAAGGTGTACTTGTCGCGTTTAAAAAGGATCGGATCACGCTAATCAAGCATGATGGCAGCTACGAGCATATTTCCGGCACTGATGGATTTGCCATTGAACAAAAGTTAAATGTGCCATTTTTAATCCAAAGTATAAAGACGCTTAAACAGTTTTCTAACCCTCCCCCAACCTGATAACTTGCCATTAACCTGTAAACAGCTATCTTTTTAATATGAAGATAGCTGAAGGATGCACTATGTTTAGGATGATTTTTGTATTATTACTCTTTCTGAGTACCACTATTCAGGCAAAGACGGTAGTTAACTATTATAAATGCGTAACAAAAAGAGGAACTACATACAGCCAATTTCCTTGCGGTAGTAATGGCACACAACACACCCTAACCCATTCGAATCCCAACAAGTCGACACCGTCTGAACAGCATTTCAAAACCCTAAATCAGCTTGAGAAAAAACAAGTTGTACGTAATTTGAAAAAGTCATTACGTGCTAAACGTTACCAAGTGGCCATATTAAATAGAGATCTTGATAGAGCTACCCGTGATCAGCAAGAACGCATGCGACATATTATGGATGATAAAAAGCGCAAAGAAACGGTGAAAGACATTAAAAAGAAATTAAAATCTCTCAATAAAAAACACCGAAAGGAAGTAAAAGTTGTTTCGAAACAAATAGCAACGCTTGAGAAAAAACTAAAACGGTATGAGTAATATGCTAAGCACTTGACTCCGTCCATATAAATCATGCTACTCTAACATCAGGTCTGACCACTTAATTAATGAGCTGTATGAAACCCTTTTTAATAGCGCAGATGATATTAGCCGGCTTTACAAAGCACTACCGGTTATTTCAGTCAATCACTTCTGACGCCCCGAGTGCTTTTGCAAGCCAAGACTGGGATAAAATACAATCAATAAGCACCACTCGGATCAGTCATTATGATGAGCGTGTAGACGAAACAATACAGCATCTAAAAAATGCTCTACCCTGTGCTCATTTACACGAAGCATTATGGTATGACATAAAACAGCAATATCTAAGCTTGTTAACGTTTCACCCACAAGCAGAATTAGCAGAAACTTTTTACAACTCTGTTTTTTGTCGGCTGTTTCATCGTCGTTATTTTAATAACACATTTATTTTCGTTGAAACCACGCTACAGTATGCCCCTGCGCTTCCTATCGAGGCTGAATATCGAAGTTACTTTCCAGTAGTTAATGGATTACGACCCACAATAAAAAGTATCATCGATCACATAGATTTTCAGTGTAGCTTCAGAGATTTAGATCTAGATATTCGCAACTTAATGAAAGCATTTATTAAACAAGCACCTGACACACACCATCAGGGTCACATGATGCGTTTTGATATGCTTTCAAAGCCATTTTACCGCAACAAAGCAGCCTATATCGTTGGCCGTGTTGTGTCCACCAGTGGTGTGCAACCTTTTATAATCGCTGTATTACATCATAGCCAAGGTGGTTTATATATTGACGCACTACTGACCAGCTCATCACAAATGCGCGTTATTTTTGGCTTTGCTCGCGCTTATTTCCTCGTTGAAACACATGCTCCATCAGCGCTAATGCGATTTCTAAATCAGCTTATGCCAAGCAAAACCCCAGCCGAACTGTACAATGCCATCGGCTTTCATAAGCAAGGAAAAACGGAGTTTTACCGAGAGTTTTTACATTATTTAGCACAAAGTGAAGATAAGTTCGTCATCGCCCCCGGTACTTTGGGCATAGTAATGATGGTGTTTACGCTCCCGAACTTCCCGTATGTATTTAAAGTCATAAAAGATACCTTCTCAGAGAGTAAACCTTTTGGCAGAGATACCGTACTCAAGCGCTATCAATTAGTTAAAAATCACGACCGTGTTGGCCGCATGGCCGATACCCATGAATACTCCAATGTGGTGATCCCTAAGGAGCGCATTTCAGCAACACTTTTAACGCAACTTATGGCAACCATCTCAACCAGTGTGCAAGTCGAAGACGACTTTGTCGTGATAAAACACTTATATATTGAACGACGTATGACGCCTCTTAATTTGTACCTCAATAACGCCAGTGAGCAACAAGTTCATCACGCAATGATTGATTATGGACAAGCCCTAAAAGAAATGCTCCACGCAAACATTTTCCCTGGAGATATGTTATTGAAAAATTTCGGGGTAACAAAACACATGCGAATTGTTTTTTATGACTATGATGAGGTTCAGTATTTAACCGATATGAATTTTCGAGCTATTCCAAAAGTTTCACTAGATGATTTATATTCAGGTATGGATGAACAATCTATCGCCCCTCAAGACGTATTCCCAGAACAACTATATACATTTGTGCTAACAAACCCTAAACTCAGAGCTATCTTTAAAGATGCTCATCCAGAGTTATTAACCGTTTCCTACTGGTTACAAGCACAGCGAGATGTCATTAATAAAGTAAATAAACAAATCTACCCATATCCTCAACAACAACGATTCGCTCATTTAGAACAAACAAAAATAAAGGAACGTCGTGAACATAAGTAAAATAGATCTTAACTTACTAGTATATTTAGACACGTTACTACGAGAGTGTAATGTTACACGGGCTGCCAACCAACTCAGCATTACGCAACCTGCAATGAGTAATGGGCTAAAGCGCCTTCGAACATTGTTTAACGACCCTATTTTAGTTCGTACTAGTGAAGGTATGGTGCCAACTGAAAGAGCATTAGAGTTACAACCCGTGGTACGCGGAATCCTGATGACCTTAGAAGAAACACTCGCGCCAAACCGAGAATTTGAAGCAGGGCAAAGCAAACGCGTTTTTCGCATCATGGCCAGTGATTATGCGGCAAGTACTTTGGCACCAAAATTACTGAATAAGCTCCACGAAGAAGCCCCAGAAACCACTTTAGATATTTTAACGCCTAGCGATGTCACTTTTCACGATGTTGAAAACGGTAAAGTCGATATGGCAATCAATCGCTTTGAAAACTTACCTCAATCATTCCATCATAAACGGATCTGGAAGGATAGTTTTTGTTGTTTAGTTAAATCAGATAACCCTATCATCGAACAGTTTAGTCTCGACGCTTATTTAAAAGCACGCCATATATGGGTAAGTAAAACGGGATTTGGGGTTGGTGTAGGAATGGACCCAGAGGATGTTCAAAAGCTTGGCTGGGTAGATGAAGCCCTTGCCCATTTTGGTAAACATCGAAATATTGCTACGTTCACACGAAATTACCATGTCGCGATTCATTTGGCTAAAGAGCAAAACCTAGTAGCAACTTTGCCATCTAAAGCAGCCAACATTTATAGAGATGATCCCGGGTTAGCCATATTAGAAGCGCCCTTTCCAATTCCACCATTTGAACTAGATATGATCTGGAGCCCGTTACTGCACCGAGATGCTAGTCATGTATGGTTAAGACAAAAAATTGCCGAAGTGGCTAACGCGCTTAAATAAACTATCACCTCTTGTAAATTGCTCATACTTTGCGCATATGAGCCCTGCTCCTAAATTAAAAATCGACTATAAATATCACTCATTATTGGATACAATATCCGAAAAAGGATATTTATGCGCGTTATACTCTGTCTCTTTTTCTATTTACTGGCTGTTTATCCCAAAAATGCCATCGCATTTGAAAATGTCATAAATCGTCAAGGTGAGCCCAATTATATGCACCCTACGGATGACTATGGCCATAGTCCATACAATCCACTATTTGATGCCGGAGCTTGGCATGGTCACTTATTGCCTATTAATGATAATGAGCTTGGCGGCTTCACTGGCCACGCCTTAATTACAGAAGAGTACCTACACTATATCGCCAAGCGCTTTGATAAACTAAGTATTTATAAAAATGGCGTCCGAGTTCCTTTGCAGGGCAAAGTATCTAGTCACCCTGGTGCTTTAGTACAAACCTTATCAAACAAGAGAGAAAATATTGAGCTCACTTTGACACTCAGGTTTGTTGGCCCTCGCACCTCAATGGTCAAAACCGAGATCAAAACACGCACTCCTTTAACGTTGCACTTTGAAGGGCAGCTGTTGGCCGCATACGACCAAGAAAATACCATGAGTGCCCAATTTCCAACATATCAGCCAAAGCTCGAGTCGGATGATAATACAATTATCATCCGATTTGGAAAAGTAAGAGCTAAATGGGACCTGCTTACCTCAGGTACATCCGCTTATGTCACACAAAAAACCATTGCGACCACCACCCGTTTATCTCCTATTGGCTTTAACAGCACAGCCAATATAGCAAGCGACACAACATTTTATACTACCTATAGCCACGTCTTAAATACTGATGAAGAACAGCAAATTCAGCAATTTAACCGACAGCTTTTTGCTGACCCAGAATCCTATTTAATAAAAAGCAAACTACGCTGGCAAAGCTATCTCAAAGTAGCTGATAATTTCCCCGTCGACAAACAGCGCCTTATGACTAAAAGTATTGAAACCTTAATTGGCAATTGGCGTTCAGCCGCCGGGGCTCTCTCATTTGATACTGTGACTCCATCCGTTACCGCTCGTTGGTTTTCAGGCAACCTTACATGGCCTTGGGACTCATGGAAGCAAGCTTATGCAATGAGTCAATTCGCACCTGATATTGCTAAGTCGAATATCAACGCGGTATTTGAATATCAAATCACAGAGAATGATCCAATCAGAAGCTATGATGTAGGCTTTATCCCCGATCTCATTGCATACAATAAAAGTGCTGAACGTGGCGGTGATGGAGGCAACTGGAACGAGAGGAATACCAAACCAAGCTTAGCTTCATGGGCCGTGTATAAGACCTATCAACACACCAAGGATAAACAGTGGCTTACCAGCCTTTACCCAAAGTTAAAAGCCTATAGATCATGGTGGTTAAACAATCGTGATCATAATAAAAATGGCATTCCTGAATATGGTGCCACACTCGATGCGGCGCATACACATAAAGTTCATGGTTTTAAATTCAAATTTAATGAGCGCACCTTTTACGGATTAAATTTATACAACTCATTACTCAAAGCCAATATCAGGCTCACATCACCCGCGCAAACCGCCGCATCGTGGGAATCAGGTAGAGATCATGCCGCCAATTTTGGCTACATCAACTCGGTACAATTAAATAAATATATAAAACAAGACGGAAGCATATCAGACTGGCAGGTAAAATTTGCCGAAAATTACAATACGCAAGGGCTGCTTACTGGGTACTCTTTAATACAAGAGTCAGTTGACCAAGCTAGCTATATGGTCTCTGACGCACGTTATTTAGCAAAAATTGCCCGTGTATTAAATCAACCTGACGAGGCTGTCACATTTGAGAAAAGTGCCGCAATAATAAGCCGATACGTTAATCGATGCATGTTTGACACTCAGTCTGGATTTTACTACGACATTTCAGTTGAAGCCAAACCATTAGCCAATGGCTGTGCAGGCTATGCGCTCACCAAGCGAGGAAAAGGCCCTGAAGGTTGGTCGCCACTATTTAACCAAATAGCCACCGACGATATGGCGAAACAAGTTAGAGCTGTAATGCTCAATCCACAAGAGTTTAATACCTATATTCCATTGGGCACCGCGGCACTGACTAATCCCGCTTTTGGTCCGAACATTTACTGGCGAGGAAGAGTTTGGTTAGATCAACTCTATTTTGGGGTGAAAGGACTCACTCATTATGGCTACAAGGAAGATGCAAGAACATTAATAAATCGGTTTATTGAGCACGCTGATGGTTTACAGCAAGATGGCCCCATTAGAGAAAACTACCACCCTTTAAACGGCAAACAACAAGGTGCCCCCAATTTCTCATGGAGTGCGGCACACCTATACATGTTACTCAGTGAATTTTAACACGAGCATAGTATCTATGAATATTTAGATACTTTATGTTTATATTGGCATAAAACCAAAGAGCTAACAGAACCTATTCAAATTTAATTTACTCCATAATAACGCGCCTTAAATTTCAAGCTCAATGATCCATGTTAAAAATAGTCGAAGGGTATATTACATCCGACTCTTTACTCTATTGGTTGCCTGAGCGTTTGCGGGATCATCCGGCCAAAAATGCTTAGGGTATCTGCCCTTCATCTCTTTTTGTACGTCTTTATAACTCGATTGCCAAAAGTGTCTTAAATCTTGGGTTAACTGTAGAGGCCTGCGTGCTGGTGACAATAACTCCATCAGCAAAGGTAATTGGCCATTATACAACTTTGGCGTCTCAACTAAACCATATACTTCCTGCATACGCACTGATAACTTTGCCGGCCCGTCAATTTGATAATCAATGGTAATATTGGAGCCACTCGGTACAGTGATTTTTTTTGGCAGTAGCACATCTAGCCGTTGCTGTTGTTGCCAATCTAACTTACTCAAAATCGCTTCTTTTAGGGCAAATTTTTTCAGCTGTGGTAATTGCTTAATATCACTCAAATAGGGTGCAAGCCACGTAGCAATATTATCAAGCAAGCTCTGCTCATCGAGCTCTACGAATTCCAATGGGCTATATCGTTGCGCTAATGCCATACGGGTTAATAGCGGTAACACTGTGTCATAATCTTTAAATAACTTTAATCCATACTTTTCGATAAGCATGAGCCAAGCTTGAGTGCGCGCAGCCACATCAATTTTTTGACTACTTGGGGTTGCTTCAATAACCAAGTTGCCAATGAGCGTGCGGTCTTCATGTAAAAACCGTTCTTTCTTTTCATCAAACTCACACACGCTCTGTTTTGTGAATAAATGAGGTAATGCCTGTAAGAGTTGCTCAATAGATACATCTGTGGCATTAAATATTCTTTGCCCTTTATGGCCACCTAACGATGCAATAGCAATATAATCACTGCCTAACCAATGACTTTCATGGCTATTAACGCCAGCGCCATTAGCTAATACAAAACCTTGTCCTCGTCTTTTTGCTAATCTATCAGGGAATGCTAATGCAATGGTAATATCCAAGTGCTCAGTCGCCAACGCGCGCGGTTTAGTTAATCTCAGTCGTTTTAACCACGGCATCAACTGCTGACTAAAAAGCTTAGTCGGCCTTTCAAACTGTGCTTGTAAGGCAACCCTAAGTTCAGGGCTACTCGTTACTCGACTTTCTATCAAGGCCACAAGGTAACATGCTAACGTACTAATTCCTGAATATTCAGTTTCCAATTGCTGTGCTTTTACTAGCATGTGGGCTAACCGCGGCTCTGTACCAAATTGATGAATTTTCTGGCCTAGCGTGGTGAGTTTCTCATTGTTGTCGAGAATTTCCAGCATTTTTAATAACTGAGTAGCCTGCTGAATTTGTATCTCACTAGGATGGTCAAGTAATGGTAAAGCACGAATGTCACTGCCCCAGACTTTAGCCTCAAATAGTAAACCACTTATGTCTGAGCTTAAAATTTCGGGTGTGTCATGTCCCTCTCTACGTTCAAATTGCTCGTGGCTTCCCAAACGATACACAACCCCAGCTTCGATTCGCCCTGCCCGTCCAGCTCGTTGCACCGCTGATGACCTTGATATGGAGGCCGTTACCAGTTCTGTCACACCGCTTTTTAAATTAAACTGGGCAACTTTACGCTTTCCACTGTCAATAACGACTCTGATACCTTCAATGGTTAAAGATGTTTCCGCCACATTCGTTGTCAAAACCACTTTTCGATAACCCGCTTTGGCTGGGGCGATCGCCGCCTGCTGAAGGCGTTTATCTTGATTACCATATAACGGAGCCACCTCAGTATCGGACAATTCGTAACCTGCTAAAGATTGAGCCACGTGCGTAATCTCTTTTTGCCCCGGTAAAAAGACCAACACACTCCCGTCTTGCTCTTGCAACGCTTGACGAATAAGGGGGGCAACCGCATCTAACCATCGCGTCTCATTTGCCAACGAGGTATAAATCGTATCAACAGGAAAACTGCGACCTTCGCACACAACAATAGGACATTCTAAAAATGCTTGATACCGGTGTGTGTCTAGCGTCGCTGACATTACCAATAGTTTTAAATCCTCACGAAATGCGGCTTGCGTTTCCAAAGCTAAGGCCAGTGCAGTATCGGCCGCCATTGAACGCTCGTGAAACTCGTCAAAAATGACAAGGTCAACCCCTGTCAATTCCGGGTCGTTTTGCAGCCGTCTTGTCAGTACACCCTCAGTGACTATTTCTAATCTCGTATCAGCAGAAACCTTCACTTCATTTCTTATTCGTAACCCTATACTAGCCCCAATTGATTCTTGCTGTTGACTGGCTAAAAAACTAGCGATATTTCTCGCTGCTAGCCTTCTTGGTTCCAGCATAATAATATGCTTGAAGTGCCCATCTCTGACCATTTTTAATGGCAGCCAAGTTGACTTACCTGCCCCTGGTGGCGCTTGTAGCAGCACACTGCTATGTAATTTTAATGTATCAATAAGGGAGTTATAAACTGATTCGATGGGTAACACAACATACTCTGAAAAAACATTTTAGCGCTATATTAACACGTTAAGATAAGTAATTAGCACTCTTTAGAAGGCCCAATTGAATGGCCTCGTTATCTCCTTAGGTAGAAATCAAACAGGCACTTGCAACCCTTCATAACTACTTGATATAACAATACTCCCCAGCCTGACTTGTTCTTTGTAGTTTTTCAATAAATAGTCAAAATCAATCGGCTCTGAGGCGGATACAGAGTCTAACCCTATCCATGTGTTTCTATTTACTTCTTTGGCCAAGTATAAGCCACTGTCGGCCAACTCTAATACCTGCTCCCATGATGCTTGCTTAAATTCACCTGTCATTAACGGGTAAGGTGCAAATCCAATTGAACAAGTGCATTGTACAGTTTCACCATTAACAATAAACGGAAAGCGCTCGACCTGTTGTCGTATTCGCTCAACCACCTCTTGTGCATCACGTGTCGACATATCCGGCATAACCAATAAAAATTCCTCTCCGCCCCACCTTACTAATAAGTCACTACTTCGGGTGCACTGTTTCAATATATCAGCAAAGCTTTGCAGCACTAAATCACCCGCCGCATGACCATAAGTGTCATTAATCCTTTTGAAATGATCTATGTCTATCATACAAAATATAATGTCATGCTTAGGCTTTAGTGCATTTATCTGACTATCAATGGTGCTGAAAAAATAATGTCTATTATTTAGTCCCGTTAAACTATCGGTAAAGCTCAATGCTTGCAGACGTTCATTACGCTCTTTCAATTCTGCTGTGCGTTGTGCTACTTGCGTTTCTAAACGAGTTGTATAACGAATATTTTGCCAGCGCCAATAAACAAACACGATGGCAGCAGCACACAATACGCCAATCAATAACCAACGCTGCTGAGTCAACTTAGAGTTTTCTAATACCTGCCTATGCTGAACAATTTGTTGCGCTTTTAATGTGTTATCTTTTTCCAGTAGGCTCACTTGCTGTTGTTGATGTGCCAACGCATATTGTGCTTCAAGCTGAAGTACTTTGTTGTTCCGTTTTTGTTGGTCAAGTGCACGTTCGGTCAGTGAGTAACGTTTTAAATACAAGTGAGCTTGTTGATAATTTCCCACTTGCGCAAAAGCACTGGCCAATAGCCGCTGCAAACTTGACTGTTCTTCTAAGTATCGTGTGTGAAACGTTTGATCAAGCCCAGTCATAGCCAGTGCGATAGCTTCTGTAAACATACCTGCCTGTAAGGTACTTGCTGCCAAAGCAAGTTGGTAATTCAGCTTTGCTTTTGTATCTGCCACCAGCATATATTTGGCAGAAAATTCACTCAGCAGCGTTTGACTCAATAAATAATCACCAAGTTTTAGCGCCACTTGCGCTTCGGTCAATAATAACTCTGCTGATAAGCGCTCATCTTCTAGAGGAAGTTTTCGTCCTAAATCTAATTCATACTGTGCTTGACGAAAACTTCCACGCTCAAGATGCGTTCTTGCTTGCCACAATTTAATGTGCACCAACAACTCATCCCCAGGTTGTAAACTGTTCCCAATTTGTACCACTCGGTTAATATACCGTGCTGCATGGTCAAATCGTTCTAAGTCTAACTCTAAGTCGATAACCGCAAGCAGTGTTTTGACCATAATACGAGGGTTACTTAATTGCTCAGCCATATCCAGTGCTTCGTAATGCATTGATAAACTATGTTTATAATCACCAAAGTGCTGACGAATACTGGCTTCAATCAATATCGTATGAATAACTATTTCACGCTGAGCGTAATGCGCTGCTTGACTTCTGATCACCCTTAATTGCGGTAAGGAGCTTAACTCATAACCACTTTTCATCTGAAACTTTAGTTGCTCAAAAGCCGCACTGATTGTTTGTTTTTGTTGGGTAACCGTATCTGCACTATGTGCTTCATAAGCAATGAGCAACATACAATAGCACCAACATCCTTTAAGCCAGCTCATTGTATGCCTCGCATTAACATCGCTTCATTTACCATATGCCAAGGCGCTACTTTTTCATTAATAAAGCCTGACTCAGTCAGTGCTTTTCTTAAAATACCGCGCTCTTTTAAAATTGCCAGCCCTTTATTCAAGGCTGCAAATACTCGTTTCCCATCTGGATGGCGTTTACTGACAACAAAATGGCGTGAATCTGGAAGAAATAGTTTCAATTCATTAATTGGCACATATTCTCGCCCTTCAAAATTTAACACCAATGACTGACTAACACTGAAATTAACCAGCATAGCATCAACAATTTCTGTTTCTACCATTTCCAGCATGGTCTCCCAAGGGCCTATAAAGCTAACAATATTAACGTCTGTATTATTTAACGCGCGCCAGTCAACTTTCCACCGAGGATTGGCCACCACTGTTAACTGATTTAATCGTTCTGCTGGCATGTTATGCAATGCAATATTGCGTTTTGCAACATAAAAACCCGCTTCGTACTCGCCATATTCAACTAAAGGTTCACTCACAAACAAGGAACCTTTGTAATCGAGTAGATCTTCATGCCACGTCGAGCGTGCAAGTACTAAGCTCTCACCGGCGATAAGGTCCGAAAACTCTATGATATTAACTGACGGTTTTGGGTTAAAGATCACCTTTCGCTGTTCACCTCCAAGGTGAAGCGCTTGCTGCAAAAGAACCATTTCAATGATCTCAATATGAGACCCTTTTGTTGATGGATGAAAGTCTTCAACGTCTAATACAGAACGACCGTCTAAAAACTCTTCATATCGTAAACTAAAGTTTTCACTACTAATAATATCAACCACCAGAGGTGCTTGGGCCTGAACAAAAAAAGACGAGAATAGGAAAAATAGGCACCACTTCATTTACACTTCCAATAAACAAAAACAAGAAAAAATATTCTAGACACTTAATTATACAAGAATAAATCTTTTTTGGTTAACCTAATAGAAACATTATTTAAGAAGGGGGGGTAATGGATATGATTTATTATTGAATATCAGCTGGGTAGGAGGAGAAATATCAAACTAAAAACAGATAGAATACAGACTGCACATCACACATTGTCATGCGCAGTCAAAAAACTTTATTCGGGTTCATATCCCAAGTTAGGCGATAACCAACGTTCAGCTTCGGTGAGCGACATATTGGTGCGCTGAGCATAGTCTTCCACCTGATCTTTTTGGATACTGGCAACAGCATAATACTTACATTCAGGATGAGAGAAATACCAACCGGATACTGCTGCTCCTGGCCACATTGCATAAGAGCTGGTTAATTGCATACCAATACGTTGTTCCGTATCTAACAACTGCCAAATCTTCTTTTTCTCAGTGTGCTCAGGGCACGCAGGATAGCCCGGTGCTGGACGTATACCTTGATAATTTTCACGAATTAGTTCCTCATTCGTTAAATTCTCATCAGGTGCATATCCCCAGAACTCTTTACGCACTTGCTCGTGCAAATACTCAGCAAACGCTTCAGCCAAACGATCAGCCACCGCTTTTACCATGATCTTGTTGTAATCATCTTGTTTGGCATCAAATGCATCTGCCAAATCATCTTCTTCAAGCCCACCTGTAACCGCAAATCCACCGTAATAATCGGCAATACCTTTAGGCGCTATATAATCAGCTAAGCAGTAATTTGGAAAGTCGGTTTTTTCTGTTTGCTGACGCAAGTGACACGATTTAGTAAGTACTTCAGAGCGAGTTTCATCAGTATAAATTTCAATATCATCCCCGACTCGGTTTGCCGGAAACAGGCCAATAACACCGAGCGGCTGAAGTGCGCCACTTTTTTCATACTCATCAAGCATCTCATTCGCATCTTTAAACAAGCTCTTCGCTTCTTCCCCGACAATTTCATCATCAAGTATACGTGGGTATTTGCCCGCTAATGACCAAGTCATAAAATACGGTGTCCAGTCGATATACTTACGTAGCGTTTTAATACTGACGTTACGAAACTCCGTCACACCTAACTTTTTCGGTACCGGTGGCGTATAGTTTTTCCAGTCAATTTGAATCGCATTATCACGCGCTCGCTGCAATGTAACAGGTTTAGAACGCGGCTTTTTACGCGCTTGTTGTTCGCGTACTTTGACGTACTCAGCGGATGTTTTAGCCAAAAACTCGCTCTTTTGGGTGTTACTCAATAGACTTGACACCACCCCCACCGCACGACTGGCATTGTTAACATACACAACTCCTTTGTCATATTGTGGCTCAATCTTAACCGCGGTATGTGCTTTGGACGTTGTCGCACCGCCTATCAATAACGGTAGTTCAAAGTTACGACGTTTCATTTCTTTGGCAACATGGACCATTTCATCAAGCGAAGGCGTGATCAATCCCGAGAGGCCAATCACATCTGCCTTTTCATCAATGGCTGTTTGCAAGATTTTTTCCGCTGGCACCATCACACCTAAATCGACTACTTCGTAGTTGTTGCACTGTAGAACAATACCCACAATATTCTTACCAATATCATGTACGTCGCCTTTTACGGTCGCCATGATGATTTTACCATTGGTTGCGCCTTCTTCTTTTTCTGCATCAATGAAAGGGTCTAGATAAGCTACCGCACGTTTCATTACCCGTGCAGATTTAACCACTTGAGGTAAAAACATTTTACCTGCGCCGAATAAATCCCCCACCACATTCATGCCATCCATTAATGGCCCTTCAATAACTTGTATGGGTTTATCCATACTGGCACGACATTCCTCAGTGTCTTCATCAATGTAGTTAGTAATACCTTTTACCAAAGCATGTTCGAGACGCTTTTCAACTGGCCAAGTACGCCATTCTAGATCTTCCACCTTTTCAGCTTGTGCCATACCTGAATATTTAGGCGCAAGCTCCACCAGCCGCTCACCAGCACCCGGGTCGGTATTGAGTACCACATCTTCAACGGCTTTTCTGAGCTCTTGTGGAATATCATCATAAACAGCAAGTTGCCCTGCATTTACAATCCCCATATCCATACCGGCTTTGATGGCATGGTATAAAAACACCGAATGAATTGCTTCACGAACGGGGTTATTACCACGAAACGAAAATGAGACGTTCGATACCCCACCTGACACTTTACAATGCGGTAAACCTTGTTTTATACGACGTGTGCCCTCTATAAATTCAACCGCATAATTGTCATGCTCTTCAATACCGGTTGCCACAGCAAAAATATTCGGGTCAAAAATAATGTCTTCAGGCGGAAAACCTAATTGGTCGACTAGAATTCGGTATGAACGCTGGCATATGTCGAACTTTCGTTCTTGTGTTTCCGCTTGCCCTGTTTCATCAAATGCCATCACCACCGTTGCAGCCCCAAAGCGCTTAATGATCTTCGCTTGATGAATAAATGGCGCTTCCCCTTCTTTCAAAGAGATCGAGTTAACAATAGCCTTACCTTGAATACACTTTAAACCTGCTTCGATTACGTCCCACTTTGACGAATCAACCATAATTGGTACTCGAGATATATCAGGTTCAGAAGCAATTAAATTTAAAAATTTCACCATTGCTGCTTTTGAGTCCAACATGGCTTCATCCATGTTAATATCAATGACTTGGGCACCACTTTCAACCTGTTCACGGGCAACGCTCAAAGCGGTTTCATAATCTTCTTCTAATATAAGGCGTTTAAAACGCGCAGAACCAGTGACATTTGTACGCTCACCAACGTTAGTAAATACTGCTGTAGCTTGACTCATTGACGACTTCCTAATTCAGATTACAGGCTTCAAGACCAGCCAAACGCATTCGCACGTCTAACTCTGGTAATGGCCGCGGAGCTACATGCTCGAGACCATCAGCAAAGGCTTTGATATGCGCGGGTGTGGTACCACAACATCCGCCAACAATATTAATGTAACCTTCCTTTCCCCAATCAACGATTTCTTTCGCCATCTCATCTGCTTCTAAATCATATTCACCAAATTCATTGGGCAAACCGGCATTCGGGTGAACCGATGTAAATGTCTCACACACTCGCGATAACTCGACAACATACTGACGCAATAGATCGGGTCCTAACGCGCAATTTAAGCCAATTGAAATGGGCTTAATATGGCGAATAGAGTTGTAAAATGCTTCCGTTGTTTGCCCAGATAAAGTACGCCCTGATGCATCTGTGATAGTGCCTGATATCATAACAGGTAAGGTTACGCCCGCTTGTTCAAACGCTTCTTCTACCGCGTATGATGCCGCTTTTGCATTGAGCGTATCAAAAATAGTTTCTATTAATATGAGATCTGCTCCACCTTCAATAAGGGCGAGCGTTGACTCGACATACGCTGCAACTAATTTGTCAAAGGTGATATTACGATAACCCGGATCGTTAACGTCTGGTGAAATTGAACATGTTTTTGACGTCGGCCCTAGTACACCTGCAACATAACGCGGTTTATTGGGGTTTTGTGCTGTAAACTCATCACACACCGCTCTTGCCAATTTAGCCGACTCTATATTAATTTCACGACTAAGACTTGCCATCTCGTAATCATCCATCGAAATAGTCGTGGCATTAAATGTATTGGTTTCAATAATATCTGCACCAGCAGCTAAAAACTGGCTGTGTATATCTCTGATCACATCAGGCTTAGTCAGGCTTAATAAATCGTTATTACCTTTGATCAACACATGCCAATCTTTAAAGCGCTCACCACGATAGTCTTGTTCCTCAAATTTGAATTCTTGGATCATGGTCCCCATTGCACCGTCAAGGATCAAAATACGATTTTTCATCGCCTCGGCTAAAGCGATACTTTTATTCTGCGGTAAATTATTCGGCATAGTTGTTAGTCCTTACATCTTGGCTAACGAGATTAATATCATACGGTGTGGTTTGGTAAACATAGTAGTTTAACCAATTTGAGAATAACAAAAAGGCATGGCTTTGCCACGTTTTTGAAGGTGTTTTATCAGCATTGTTATCTGGAAAATATCCTTCAGGCATTGCGGCATCGGGGCCTTTTTCGAGGTCACGCCTATATTCTTTTTGCAGTGTATCTGCATCATACTCAGGATGACCCGTTAAATACACTTGACTGCCAGATTGGTTTTTAACCAAATACGCACCAACCCTTTCTGAACCAGCCAACGTAATGAGATCCTCAGTTTGGCGTATTTTCTCTTCATCTATGTGGCCATACCGTGAGTGTGGTACGACAAACTCATCGTCAAAACCTCGGGTCAACGCACCATGTTCAAAATAACAACGATGTTTAAACACCCCACAGAGTTTATTCTTTTTCAGCGCTCGCTTTAAACCATGATGATGAAATAGCCCAGCATGAGCTGCCCAACACGAGAACAACGTCGATGTCACATGACCTTCAGCCCAATCAAAAAATACTTGTAGTTCATTCCAATAAGTTACGTCTTCATATTCAAGATGTGCAAGGGGTGCACCAGTCACAATTAAAGCATCATAATTTTGATTCTTCACATCTGAAAAATAACGATAAAACATATCTAGGTGTTGCTCTGAGTTTTCAGAGCTGCGGTGCGTATCTAAACGCAATAGGTCAACATTGACTTGTAAAGGAGAGTTGGCCAATAAACGAATAAACTGTACTTCGGTTTCTACCTTGTTAGGCATCAAGTTTAGAATTGCCAACCGCATAGGTCTAATTTCTTGCGACTTCGCACGACTTTTTGGCATTACAAACACGTTTTCTTGCCGCAATTGCACAATAGCAGGTAATTCGTCTTTGACGGTGATCGGCACACGCTTCTCCTGAGTTTAAGATACCTTGTTATTATGACCACAACCACAGAAATTTCAACCTCTAGATGTACAGACGTCTAAACATTTATACTTTATTTGATTGTTTCTTTGCCTGAAGTTGTAATAATCAAAAAATATGACAAATAATTCAGTAAATATAAGGACAACAGATGTTGAATGTGGGATTAGGAGAGATTGCAGCTATCAGTGCAGCAATGGTATGGGCAAGTTCAACAGTCATCTACAAACGTTTTAGTCACTCTTTATCACCGTTAGAATTAAACATAAGTAAAGGCGTAATGGCCTGCACCATGATGTGTATTAGCCTAGTGCTACTGCAAGATAGTGCCATACCCAGTGAAACAAGTGCATGGATATGGTTAGTTGCCAGTGGCATAATTGGAATTGCAGTGGGAGATAGTGCGTATTTTGCAGCCCTGAGAAATATAGGTCCAGCAAGAACATTAGTGATTGAATCTATGGCACCTGCCATCGCTGGCATACTCAACATTTTAATACTAGGCACCTACCTAAATGCCATGGCATGGACCGGTATTATTGTTACCACAATGGGCGTCATCTTAGCGATTAAACCACGTATAAAATTGCCTCCTCTTGATAAGAAAAAATACAAAATTGGGGCGTGCTTTGCGCTACTGGCGGCCGCGTGTCAAGCAGCCGGAATGGTCATGTCTAAGGCAGGAATGGCAGATGAGGCAACGAGCAGTTTATGGGCAGCTATGATCCGTTTATTTTCAGGCACCATGACAGTTGCTATGCTGGTTGTATTTTTGAAGGATCACAGCATTAATCAAGCTGTGAAGCTGAGCGGGATCAGTAATAAGAAATGGCTGATCGTTGCGGTATTCTTTGGCACTTTTATCGGTCTATGGTTACAGCTTGGTGCGGTCAAATATACCGACCCAGCTATCGCGCAAACTCTGCTAGCCACCGCACCGTTAATGGTCATGACATTGGCTTTGATAAAAAAAGAAGTGATCACTCGAAATATGATTATAGGCGGGGTATTCGCGTTCTTTGGTGTGGCTGTATTATTAAGTGCATAATTATTAAGTACGCAGTTATTAAGTACATAATTACTAGGTACATAATTTTGCGCTGAACATATTAACTCTCACAGCACGATATACAAAAATGTAGGAAGGAGGCCAGAGCCCGCTTTTGCAAGCGAGGATAGCCCATATGGAGAAAGGAGTGTCTAGGTAGGGTTATAGAAGAAGGTTATTTGCTTTACAAAAAATGTCATAAAGCATCATAATTTGGATACAAAAAAGGCTTAACATTGCGTTAAGCCATTTTTAAGTTTGAGTTTTTATTAGCGTTTGCTGATCTATGAGGTTTTAATTTGCTGCAACCTCTTTGGTCATTAAGCATAGTTAAGGTGCCACTGGTGTGATTACCTAGCTAAATCAACAATAATGTCGTAATCCTATTTAGCTAGAGCTGCGGGCTAGTGTTAGCTACTAACTTGCTCGCACAATAAATCAGATGCGAACCCTTCACTCGTGATGTAGTGATCGACCTCACTGACATACCATTTACCATCAGCCAATGTGCCTGTACCGATTAAATTTACAACCGCACCAGCGCCTATGGCAGGGTCGCCTATCACCTTGGCTCTAATTGACTTAGCTGCGCGATTAAGTCTTCCATGTTTAGCCATCGCTGCTTGTGTTGCATATGCTTCATTGGCGTATACATAGGGCAGTACGATTGCAGGCTGACCGCTCCCCGCAGTTACTGGTTTACGCACCGCCTCATTCATATCATAAAAATAGGCTTTAACTTCTCCAACAGCACGATAGGCATCTTCCATAAAATGCCAAGATAGTATCTGGCTTACGTCAATATCCACTTCTTTTAACGGCTTTCCTGATAACGATTTTCCCGTCCCTCTGCCCATAAATATCAATTTATCTTGGGCAATTTTCAAAATAGCATCATACTGCTCAGCCAATTTACTTAATAGCTGTAAATCACTTTCACTTTGTTCAATATGCGGTAACTCTATGGTACTAAACTGCGCACCAACCTTTGGGTCTAAACCATGTTCCGAGGCAATATCGGAGACGAGATCCCCAAGCTTTTGTGGCGTATTAGGATCAGCTGGCCACGATTTTTGCTTTGGTGCTTTCAACCCTGTCTGCCAGAGCACTTTATTGCCAAACAACTCAAGTGAACGAATCGGTCCAGATACGCTATACTCCCCCACTTCAAATGATCCTAAAGGAATAAGTTTGGCCGCTTTATCGGCCGCACCATTTTTATATCCCATGGCAATTTCAACAATATCGGTCGGCTTAGGGTTTTGTATTGGTGCTGTTCCGAGGTTATCAAATCGTACGTAGCATGCATCACTTTGCAACCCCGTTTTCAAACTTACACGCACCTCGACCATTCGATCTCGTAGCCGCTCAGCCACCTCATTGCCATTTGCTTTAATTGAAAACTGAGGTTGTAAATTCATCTTTTTCTCCTCAATCCCATATATTAATGACGTTATCTGAAATCGGTTTTGTGATCACTTCAGGCAAGAAAATGGCGATATTTTCACAGTAAATCGCGCCTTTTTCCGCAAGCCCGTGGTTCGCCTCTAAAACGAGCTCAACCATTCCGCTACTGCGTCCATAATGGCGCCAACAGATATTATCTAAGCAATCTCCATCTCGGGTGATATACGTTACCCCGTTCTCATTCATTGGCACACCTCATTATTTAGTGTTTGCATCATGACGCTTTAATTCCATCGAGAACTTAATTTCTCTTGGAATACCATCATTCAAAAACAACGTTCGATCTTCACTGATTGACATAATGATCCAATTGCCCAAAACGCGACCAACACTGGGGTCTGACTTACCACTTGCTTGCACATAGGTAAGTTTGAGTGGTAGCTGAGTCATTGCCTCTGCTCGCATACTATCAATTTGGGTAAGACCATCTTTCACCAGCTGAGGATATATTGTCCCCGTCAAGCTAAGCGTTTGATCTCCTATCCCCACAAACTGCATTGCGGGGCTGCTATTTTCTGTTTGCGAATCCTGTGTTTTCCAGCGGTAATCCGTATTAAACTTTAAGTTGTCAAAAGCAGCGCCTCCAACAGAAAATTTAAACTTACCTAATTGCATCATATGTGATGCATTACCTACTTTTTCCATTAAGCTACCTCATCAATATAACGAGTACGCAAATCACGTTGCGCTTGCAATTGTTTTTGTTCAAGTACCTGTTTTATCTGTTCTGCAATTTCAACTGCAGACATGCCAGGCGTCGTATTGACGGTAATGTTGGCATTGACCGTCACACTGCCGCCACTGACTGGCGTTTTACCTGATTGTACCGTTGATGTGCGCGTACTGGTTGGTGCCAACGATTTGATGTTTAAAGTATTGCCTTTAGTCGCTGTGCCATCGACTAATTTAGGTGAATCGACTTCACTCACCTTATCTTTTCCAAATAATGTATCAACCAACAAGCCAGAGAGGCCACCACCTAATGCCCCCACAATCGCATTGGTTGCATACCCAGCAACTGGTGCGAGCATGCGTATAGCACCATTTTTCGATTTACCCATTTTGTTCGAGACCCATTCACTGGCTCCCCAACCTGCTGCTGTACCACCCATAGTGGTTGCTTTTTGCTTTAATGATAGTGAATCATCATTTGCAGCTTTTAATATCGTGTGCCCATTGAGTATACGTCCGGCGTTAGTGCCTACAGCCGATAACTTATTCATCGGACCATTATTAATACCCGCATTTTTTTCCATCTCTGCAGCCATGCCGGCAAACATATTCGCTTCATTAATGACATTATTTTTTACGTAATCTAACGAAGTACTTACGTAGCTGCCTGGCTGTGTCGTAGCACTTGAAGCAGTGTTTACACCCTCCTTTGAATGCTCTTCACTTTTTGATGGTGTATCAGCAAATAAACTCCCAATTAAACCACCCAGCGCATTTGATGCCGCACCAATACCTGTAGCACCCAGTATTTTTGTGACTGGACTTGCCATTATCTTGCTAAATACACCGCCTTTTTTACTTACTGTGGGCATCGTATTGTGCACTTTAGATGACTCACCTTGTGCTTTTACTGAGCTGCCTGTTGTTTTAGCATCGGCTAATTCACTGGCACGAGTATCGGCTTTACTGCTTTTTCGCTCTTGTGCTTTACTGTCGGAGTCATCTAGCGTATTGCCAAACCACCCACCTAACATGCCGCCTAACGATTCACCACCGAACGCGCCTAATGCACCACCCACGATGCCACCAATGGCCGTGCCAAATACAGGAATAACCGACCCAATTGCTGCACCCGCAGCGGCGCCCGCAAGTGCACCACCTGCACCTCCAGCGGCTTGTCCTACTTGCTGTGACTTTTCTTTTTTCGTTAAGCTATCATCTGATAAGGTTGACGCGACATCCATCGCCCCCATTACCGCCGTTACAGGCGCTGCTAGTTTGCCAAATAGCTTACCTAATGGGCTTCTTGTGATACCTTTAATTAACCCTTTGCCTTTAAAGCCTCTTTTTACCGACTTACTGAAAATAGGATCATTCGCTGCAACCGGTTTTCCTAATTTAGTATTGCTTGCCTTGGTGCGATTTTTACCTGACTTTTGATTTTGCTCAGTCTCTGATAATCCGCCGTCAATAATCGATAACTTCGGCTTTGCTTTAGGCTTCGCTTTTAGCTGTGCCTTAATGTCAGCTGTTGAGTCTTTAGCCCAAGGCTTTTTATTGCTCTTTGGCACTTGTTTTTCATTTTCAGCATTATCGTCTTGGTAAATTCGCCGACTGTTATTTCCTTTGCTATTGCGTCTGTGGCCTCTCTTACCGCCTTTGCGCTTGCGTTTTTTAGGCTTTCTTTTTTTCTCTTTATCTTCTCGGTCAGGCACGTCAAATTCAGACTCTGCTTCCCCGCTTGAGAACATATCAGCGATTCCCCCTAAACCAAACCCATCTAGTAAATCAGGTAAAGCGCCAGTCAATGAAGATAAATCACCTTTTAGAATACCTTTAAAGTCCAGTTTAGCTAATGTAGCCGCATGATCTTGCATAAATGAGGCTGCCCCATCAAACCCAAAGGCATTGAGTAAATCAGGACCTGCATTTAATAATGAATCTAGGTCTCCCCCCATAATCCCTTTTACATCTAGCTGCTTTAACGCAGGCAATGCCGCTTCCATAGCACTCGCAGCACCCTCTAAACCTAAAGTACTTAATATGCCAGGCGCAGCATCCAGTAACGTCGAAATATCACCACTGGCAATCCCCTTCATATCAAGCTGTTTCAGTGCTGGGAGCGCTTCGCTAAACTTATCAGCTGCATCGCCTAAACCAAATGCTCTTAGTGCATCAGGTCCAGCGTCCATTAATGACGTTAAATCACCATTCATTATCCCTGTTGGATCTAGCTGTTTAAGTGCTGGTAAAGCCGCTTGTATTGCATCTGCTGCACCGCCCAAATTAGCTGAACGCAGCATATCTGGCGCGGTATCAAGTAGACTCGTCAAGTCACCTTGTGCCACGCCCACTAAATCTAATTGCTCCAGCGCAGGGATTTTTTGTGTAATAGAATTATGAATACCCTCTAAATCAAGCGTCTTAATTAACTCAGGGGCTGCCTCTTTAAGCGAGCTTAAATCACCATTCATTAACCCTTTCATGTCTAACTGTTGTAAAGCAGGCATAGCTGTTTGCACCGCATCTGCAGCACCGCCAAAGTTAGCCATGCGCAGAAGATCTGGGCCGGTATTTAATAAGCTGCTTAAGTCACCCTCTACTGCCCCCGCTAAATCGAGTTGGGCAAGTGCTGGAATATTCTGTGCTATTGATTGATTCAAGGCATCAATATCAACGGCTTTAATGAGCGCTGGTGCCGCATCTTTTAGCGAGCTTAAATCGCCTTGCATAATGGCACCGGTATCAATGCTCTGTAATGCAGGTAACATGGTCTCAATTGTTTGTGCCGCTTGCGGCATGTTTAACGCATCAAGTGCAGCGGGAGCTGCATCTGCCAAAGCGCTTAAATCGCCCTGCAAAACTGCGCCAGCGTCTAACTTATCTAGTACTGGCAGTGCCTTTCCAACTACATTGGCAGCTTGGCCAAATCCCATATGCTCTAGCACTTGTGGTGCTGTCGCCGTTAAGCTCGACAAGTCACCATCCATCATGCCTGAAATATCTAACTGATTAAAAGTCGCCAGCCCCGTTTTGAGTGAGTCAGTCGCTTCAGACATGTTCAACGCATCTAAGATTTGTGGCGCAGTCGAGGTCAATAAATCAAGTTGCTGTGAAAGTGCTTTCTCACCATTGCTGGCGGAGAATGTCGCGCTATGCTGCAACAATATATCAGTGAGCCCTGCCACATCAATTGCGCTACTCATCCCTGGAATGGCGTGTGTCAGAGCCGATAAGTCTTGCGTAATAACTTGCTGAAACTGCGTAAAGTCAAGTTCACCAATATGCTGACTCAATCCAGAAATAGCCTCAGATAAGTTGCCACCTTTACCTACTTGTACCGCAAGCTCATTTGCCGCAATATTATTAGCCGTATCAGCCTCGCCTTGCGCTGACTTTTTCTGCGTCTTTATCAGTTCAACAGCGCTATTATCACCAGGGTTACTGACAGCCACCCGACTCAAATTTGCCAATTGTTTTTTGAGCACGTTACCATTGTCAAGCATGAGTTGATTCACATTAAACTTCGCCAATTGAGCCAATACAGGTTCAATTGAGTCAGGCTGCACAATTGCACCTGACGCTTTGATGCTCTTTACCGCCTCAGCGATAAACTGCGCTGATTTTGCTTGATCTTGCTGAATTTTTGGTAACTTATTTTTAACTTTATTGGCGTTATTTGCCTTTTTTTTGCTGGCTGCGGGAGATTTTTTCGCACCGCGTTTTTGATCAGATGATCCGTGACGTTTCATAGCTATACCTGGGGGATGCAAAGAAGTGAGCTGAGTACTTGCCTGCCAGTGCACCCGCCTGCATCAATAGCAAGACTTGTACATAACTGAAATAACAAGCGTGAAATAGTGGGCCGATGGCCAGTAGAGTTGAAAAAGATATGCCAAATAACAATAAGTGAGTACCACTTCGTGAGTCGTGTTAAATGTGATTTGGCTTATCTATTTAAATAACCTCATTGGATTGTACGTAAGTTTGTTTACAGAATATTTCCTATTCAAAAACCCTGACCCAAACCTGAAGTTAAATAAGATCATAAAACATGCAGTCTACAGATAAAAAAGGCAGGTCAATGACCTGCCTCCGTTTCTTTTTTATATTCAACGGCTGCTTCGAACCAGTCGCATAGCTCTGATTCGGTTAAGCCGTTTAATTCTTGTAAGCCCCACCCGGTGTATTTTGCGAGGGCTATCACCATGGATTTTAAGCGCTTGGGCGGGATACGAGAAAAGCCTGTAGCTTTTCTCTTAGTTTGACAAAGTCGCTCCAGTCTAATTCTTCAATGACGTCTGGAGATACTTCACACAAATGTGAGAAGTAACGAATTTCGCTTTCTGATTCGCTTAAATCCGTTTTGTCTACCATTAATCTATCACGTACCTTTGGTCGTCTCATCTTTAGCTCTGCATACTCATGCGCATCGACCGTGACTGGGAAAGTCAGTTTAATGATATCTGTCATAACTTATTAAGCTCCAATTGCTGTGCGAAGTAACGCCATTTGGTCAACACCGTTAACGATACGAACATCATTGGCTAAATCGATGTCATAAATCACATCTGCGCCAATTTCTAACTTGTATTTTTGTACTGCGTATTGCATGGTTAATTTGGCTTCTTCGCCATCTTTCCAGTTACCCATATCCATTTCTTTGAAGAAACCAGACAACGTTACTTTTACCGGCACTGGTGCTTGACCTTGTGCTTGAATTGCACCACGAGCAACAAGTGGTTTAGTGTCGCCACCCCAGCCACCCATAAGTTTCAATACATCTGAACTGTATTCAAGCAGCGTAATTGTGCCTTCCATTTTTTCAAGTTGACCTACATCTAATTCAATAGGCGCTTGAAAACCAGACGTTATTTCACGAGTTTTAACCGTTACTTTAGGTAACGTAATCTCATCAGCGATACCAAGGTAGCCCTTACCATCAACAAATAATTTGAATTTTTTTAGGATCTTAGGAGATGTTGCCATTATACGATTTCCTCTAGGTAGTTGTTAGTAAGGATGCTTTTAAAGGTAATGTGTTCAGCCGGTGTTGGTGGCGTGAAATCAAAGCTAAAATATACTTTACCCGCTTGGATATTAATTGGCGTGTTAAGCTCTTCATCAGCCCAGATTTCGCCACCTAAAATAGCACCTTGTGCTTTAAGGCTATCGAGGTAACCCTGTACACTTTGTACAACATCATCGATGTATGTTTTAGTAATGTTACGGTCAACCGCCCACATGTGAGCACGAAGCAATGAATCGTTGATCATATCAGCTGTACGTACCACAGATAAGAATGCCCATTTAGGGTCATCAGAACATGTGCGGTTACCCCATAGCTTAAAGCCATTTTGACGGATAATCGTTGCTACTTCATTTTCATTTAATAAATTAGCACGTGCATTTGAGTCACCTAATTGGAAATCGATTGGGCGTGCTGTAGCAACAATACCATTCATATTGGTGTTACTTGGGCTCCACCAAAAACCACGGTCGTTGTCTGATTTTGCAATCATACCTGCAACACGTGCACTGGCTGGTTCAACTACTGATTGACCATCACGGAAAACACGCACCGCAGGGTCAACCACAAATACACGACGAGAACCGAAGTCTTTACGATATGCTTTTGCATCGTCATCATTGGTATTTGGACCATCAGCGATGATCACAGCACGTAAACGGTTCGCAATCGCCACCATGTCTGTTACAACTGGGTTTTTCTCAGAACCATTTTTCTGATGTGTATAGCCAGGTGCCACTAAAATACGCGGTGCAACACCCACGACTGATTCAGCGCCTAAGAATGCTTGCATCCCTTCATACGAACCATCAGCAGCCACACCGCCTACAATTCGTTGAGTTACCGTTGCTTCATCACCGTCCGCAACACGCACAACAATAATGACTGCGCCCGCTTGGTCAAAAATACCATCCACAGCAGGAACCAAAGTCCCTTTTCTGTCATACTCTACGTCTGTTACCGCCTTTTTAACTTTTTCAGTCAGTGCTTTTAACTCATCCGCGGTAGGCGCGGTGTCATTATTTTCAGCTTTGAATTTAGTGACTTCAACAGCCAGAGCCGCATCACGCAAAGTTTGTAAGCGCGCTGCAAAATCGGTATTACTAGGATTAACTAATTTAGCCGCTTCTGCACGTTTACCAGCAATAAGTACCGGTGTATTTAAAGGAAAAGCGTCTTCATCTGCAAAAGGCGCCGTACCTATCAAGCCAATTACTGAGCTTTTTACTGTTTTAATTGGACGAGTGCCTGATTGCGCCTCGATTACCTCTACACCATGTAGAAATTTTGACATATGAATCTCCTTTAAGGGTATGTCAGTTAGAAACAAAAAAACCACGCTTGGCGTGGTTTTTGAGAATTAAAAAATGTAAGGCCATTTTGATTGGCCGTACTAAATTAAATTTGTATACCTTCGATGAGCACTGGCTCACCACTAATTAAATACAAACCACTGATATCAATCGATAGCTTCCCATCACCTGTTGGTTGCACTGCGACTGACTCCAGTTCAAAGCGAGGTTCCCACTTTTCTAGTGCATTAGAGACAACCAAGGTGATATCTCCCACCATACTGGTCGAATACGGACTATCCAGTAAGTCAAATAAGCCACAGCCATAATCTCTGCGCATCACCCTGCTACCGATAGGTGTGGTCACAATGTCGTGAATACTTTGCTTTAAATGCTCAACCCCCGCGAGGGGCTTTCCTGTTTTTGCGTTCATGCCAAGCATAACGTTGCCTTATATACCTGAAATTAATGATGATTAAGCGTTATCCGCCAACTGTAAAGCCGCCTTCGCCTTGCGCCAACTGCCCGCCACAGTCGGTGGGGTCACCAATACGAGCAACCGCTTTACCTTCAATGGTAAAGCTGCCTGCGCCCGCAGATATCGCCTTGCCTTCATGTTTTACACTTGGGTCTGTTGACAATACATGCGTACTAATGGGGTCGCCTTCTCTAAGCGCCGGCTTACCCGCCACTGTAAAGCTGCCCTGTGTTGCACTGGCTTTACCCGGTAAAAACAGCGCGTGAACATTGGTCATCGCACCATCTAATGAGATTGCTGGCATACTTACTCCTGTGCACTAATATTCGCGCCATTGAGCTTTAATGTGTTAGCCGCTTTAATCCCAATTCCGGCACTGGCGTCCACCGTCACATCTCCCCCAGTTGCACTAATGTCGACTGTTTTACCAGATAACTTAAGCGCTTCTGTGGCTGAAACCGTGATGTTTTGTGTTGCGTTAACCGTTGCATTGGCGGAGGTAATTACGGTGATATCTTTTTCTGTAGTTATATTAAGTGTTCCGGCAGATACAACATCAACCGTTGCCTCTTCACCTTTTATATCAATATAGTAGCGATGCTTTTCGCGGTCGTACTCAACCAAGGAGCCATCTTGATATACCGTGCGTTGCACGTGTTTACGGCTCTCTTTTGCTACATCGCTGGCCACTTTGTCTACGTTATGGTCTTGTTGATATAAACTCCCTAACACCACCCCTTGCGCTAAGTCACCACACGGGGCCAATACCACCACTTGCTCACCGACTTCTGGGGCTTGCCAAGTTAAGTCGTTAAACGCTTGCGCTGTAAGCCAAGGTAACCAAGAGGTTAACCAATCACCAATGGTGACTCTGACTAGCGCTTTTTCGTAATCCACCTCATTCACAGTGCCTAACGAAATTAACTTAGCGAGCCGATGCTGCATGTCGGCTTGGGCTAAATTGGTTTGTAATGGGTTGGCTATCATAATTAAGCACTCCCGCTGCCTGATGGCGTCTCAACCTCTGCTGGGGTTTTGGCAATAAGCCAATGTTCGCCCCCTTCTGGGCCTAAATACACTTCACTGACCGGTGGTAAATCACACACTTCCACAATCTCAACTTGGTAATAAAACTGCCAAGTTAACGTCGCTTTACCAATTACGCTGCTCGGCTGCTTAGTAAACGCAAAGTCGATATTGTACGGAATAAAAAACTGCCAAGGAGTGGCCATATCGTCCGCCTGCATCAGCGCTTCACATCGCTCAATCACCCCATCTAAACGCGTCAGTAGTGCATCACTGTCGGCCTGCTCTACTTCTAAGTCCAGTTGCAAGGTTAATACCCGCCTATCGAGCGGGTTAGGGCTCAAATTCTTATTTGAAGTTGGCCCGTAAGTGACGCCAGCGTCGGCGCCTTTTGCTTGCAACTCACTGGCTTGACGCTCAGCTAAGACTTGCACACATACTTGCGCGACTTGCGTTAAATCTGGATACGGCATGCTCGGCTTTAACAGCCCTACCTGAGCGATACCGCCCAATCCAGACGTGAGGCACTCAAGTACCTTTCGTACTAGGGTACTACGTTGATTCATAGTGATTCTCTGATTAAAAGCTCAGCCAGAATGGCTGGAAATTTAGGGCGGACGATACGACCGAAGTAGGTTACAATACCGGCTTTACTGGCCAAACAACATCATCAGGATTTGTATATGTTTGAGGAATATCACGCAGTGCTTGACGGTAGCTTTTAAACTCCTCAGTTAAAGCCTCACCTGTTTCTTGGCTTTTAGTAACATACCAATCTGTCGCTTTTAAATTGGCATCTCGTATAGCCTTAACTGTTGACCATTTACCAAACTCTAAGATATCTTCGATAGGCATTTGTGACTCTAATGAACTTAAATCTCTTTCCATGATTATTGCTCCCATGTCGGTTTTTCTTGCGTTATATAATTTACAGCGGGCTGACCTAAGTGCGACGTATATTTTGTATCAACTGAAATAGCGCGAGTTGAGCCACAATGTGGGCGTGTATCAACTTTTAATGACACTCTTGCAAAGCCTTGGTTGTATCCTTGTCCAATCGAGCGATATGAAACAGGTAGAATAGTCCCTTCCATAGCATTCGTTAGCGGTATTTCTTTTTCTAGATTATTTGGCTCTGAAATAAATACGCTTAAGCTACTGTCATTCGCTATTTTCTTAACTTCTAGCTGACAGGCAACGGAGTCTTGGTAAGAAGTCCCTGTTAATATTAAGTGATCTGTATATCCCTCTGTTGCAAACATACCTCGGTGACACATCATAAATTCAATTTTGAAGTAGTCTCCATAATCACCATATGTAAGGTGGTTCGTTGTCGATTTAAACTCCAACATGTTAATGTAATATGGAGGTTGAGGGTTTGCACAATATGGGTAATCAGCATCAGAACCATCAGCTTCGCGAGTGTACCCTCCAGCACTAAGTATTCGCTCAAATGAAAAGTGTTTTTCATTGCCTATTTTCGTTACATTAAGACCATTAATTGTTTCTACAATTGAATTTTTCCAATTATTAAACTCTGTTTCTGCACTTGCAATTTTTTGATCAACCTCTGCTGATTTTGCAGCTACTGTAGCATCAATATTGCCAATTTTATCTTGTACGGTTTGAGTTAGGTTGTCGGCGGCGACCACCACGTCCGTGAGCCGTTGGCTCATCGGTTTTTCTTGATTTGACATCGTATTTCCTTAACTTTGTTGATTAAGCTTGTTCGAGGGCAACCAAACGAAGCTCTTGTTCAATTTGACGCGCCATGGTGTTGAGTTGAACCAAGGTCATATCAGCCAGCTCTCTATCTACAATCAGGTTAAGATTATCAACGCCAACTTTTATCTCAACACTCTGCGAAGGTAACTGAGCCAACGATAAGGTTAACCACTGGAGTACTTTTACATCGGGTGTACGATAACCAAGCGTCGTATCTGGTTTCGAGTACACACCCAGTAAAATAAGCTCAAGCTCACCTTCGCCGCTATAGTTTGGTGATTCAATGAATACCCCTATTTCACGAATCGCATATTCAATCGGCGCATCAAACTTACCTGCTATTTTTAAGCTGCTGCCTTCGCCATCGGAATAATCGGTGTCGGCAATGGCGACCCGTTCTTTTTCGCCCTTAAGCGCTGTTTGAGTTTTATCTGGTGTATAGGCACTGTCACCAAATGCCATGTGGCTGATTTTGCCTTTAAAACCGCGCTGTGTGGCGGTCATTAACGCGTTTAAACCAGCTTGAGTAAATTGCAAGGTTAATGCAGACATTTACGTCGCTCCTTGTAGAGTAAAATAAGTAAGTTGAAGTTGAGATAATGCAGCTGACACCACAGTAGTAGCAGTACATGACTCTGGCCATACACCTTTCCAGCTCGCTTGCGCCTCCATTGCTGCAATATTCGCTTGGCCATAGCCGTATAGGTTTAAGCCTGCGGCCATTACATTTGGCACCACCCCCGTCATATCAAGATTATGCTCTAACGCACCAATCCCTTTTTGACCCGTAAGTACAGCGCCAAGCGTTGCCTCAGTGTCATTCGGTGTCACACCGTTAAAGTCGCCTTGATGTTGCAAAGACCCAATACCGGGTTGAGCATTAAGCGACGCGGCTAAATCAACATACCCCGCATCTGGCTTTACCCCCTTGAATACGCCTTCCTTGGAGAATAATCCCGTCCCTGCACTGGCATGTATACCCATACCAAATTGTTCTTTTAACGAAATGCCCAACTGCACTTCGACATGAATAGAAGCGCGTTTAACGGTATCAATAATACGCTTTACTTGCGCAAGCATTGCTTTGGTCAGTAACCCTTCCTCGTTACTATCAAGGTTTTCGTTCACCATCGCGTTAACCACGATGGTGCCGGGCTGCGCATCTATTTGATGCCACCACTCATGAATATCGGTTTCAATATTTAAACTGTCTAATGCTTTTTTTAAGGCAAACGGTGTGGCTTTAAATTGATGGACGACAAACGCATCATCAATCATTTGCCGTTTAGTGTGTTCAGACCACACATCATTCCAATCATCTACCGACAACGCCCAAGCAAGCCAAGGTAATAGCTCTGCAGGGCATTCATGTGGATGCCAAATGTGTTTTAATAACCGTGATTTATCAGGGTATGTTAATAACTCAGCAAGTGAGCGCATCAACAGTGACGCATTATGGGGCAACAGATCAGGTAATGCTTTAAAGTCACTCATTCATCACCTCGGCGCACCGATGCATTAATCACCATACCTGTGCAGTGTGCGACTGAGTCGGCAGATATTGGTACATCTGTACTTGGGCTTAATACTTGGCCATTTTCAACACCTGGTTGATTAATGGCACTAAAGAGCCCCATTTGGCTAATGTCTCGCCCTAATAAAGTTTGCTGTGCAATATATTCATCAAGCGCCGCTTTAACCGTCGCCTCAACACTTGATGCCGAAGGCCCGGGAGCAATTACTAAGTTAACCTCAATATGATACGGCACAACATTTGGGGTAAAAATCGACACTTTATCGCCCAATGGCCTCACTTTTGACGCCTCTTCACTTGGCCCTCTGCCATCGGGTAATAAGCCAAAATGGTTACGTAGCTTTGCTACTAACTCATTAGAAGGTATACCATGACCTTCATGGCTCAATATCGTGAGTTCAACAACACAGGGTTGTGGACTATAAACATAAACATCTTTAACACGAGCATCAGCTGATAAAGCATGAAACTGATATGCCTGTTTACTTCCTGCTGTATTTAAGCCCTCAAACACCATTTGAATGCGGCGTCTAAAACGCGTATCGCTTTCTTTTTCATGAACATTTGAGCTCGCAGCTTGGCGAGATAAGTTATATCGCGCCGCAATAGCATCTAAATCATTGCCTGTCGCCGAAGCTAACATATTGCCTTTAACTGCATCATTTAATTGACTGTCAAATAACAATGTTTGATACGCCATCATTTCTAGCATGATGGCCAATGGCTCTGATTCTAAGGTCAGCGCATCTGAAAATTCAGGGTGCTTTGCTAATAGCTTATCTTTCAGCGCTTGAAACTTTTGCTCATAGTCCAATATTGTGATGCTATCTGGCAACGGTACTTTTGACATATCAAGTAGATTAAACACATTCATCTGCAGCACCTTCAATTAGCACCAATAAAAAAGCCTACACACTGTGCAGGCTTAATTGGTGGAGTTGGAATCTATAAAGCGCTATGACTTTTTAATAACAGCGCTATGTCTCTTTACTTCGATTAACCAGCTTAGGTATATCTTACCGGTTTTTTGGAGTTGAAACAGGTCAATGCTGACCCTCTCAAAACATTCAGAATGATTCGCTTAAATAAATCATTTTGAATGTGTTTATTTGTATGTCGTTATCTTCACTAGACCCTGAAGCAAGTTCAGGGAGACGAAGAAGATATGTACTTCAAGGTGGTAGATAATTTGCTCGATAACAGTTGCTCTACTGTCACTACGCTTCACCCCACTCCATCGTCTTCCTGACGCAGGTCAGGATCCATTTACCATATAAGCAAAACGCTTAAATTCACATCATAGAACAAAAAGCCGATTTAACCATACTCGAAAGTACACTAAACCGACTTTAATCTGGACAAGTGAGATGTTTAGAAAACCTAAAATCAGCGCACTATGCTAAAGCAAACTCTTTTGAGCTTGTTGTCTAGCATAGGTGTATCTTACC